>NZ_SORI01000014.1 GCF_004366815.1 Aminivibrio pyruvatiphilus
CACTTCAGCAAGCTTCCATGTCATACCGTTCAACTTGCATGTGTTAAGCACGCCGCCAGCGTTCGTCCTGAGCCAGGATCAAACTCTCAAATAATTTATTGCAGGACTTCGCTTGCATCTTTATGCACTGTATTCTTTTTTCAAGTTCCGGCGTCGCCCCGTGAGGCAACGGCGAAGAATATACCACGCCCAAAAAGGTTTGACAAGCCCCCTTTTTCAATTTCGGCGAAAAAATTTTTCCGGAGGGATGGTATAATCAGGCAGAACAGGATGTGAACTGATTCTGATGCGTCCCCGAGGGGATGTTTTCTGTTTGCAAGGAGGAACGTCATGGCCCGTGTATCAAGCTCATCTTCCGAGAGAGATCCGTCGTCTCCGGCACGACGGAACGGAAAACCGCCGAAGAGAAGATCCCTTCTCAAGTCGATTTTCCTTGTGTTCTTTTTCCTGTTTCTTCTGGCCGGAGCGGCTGTTTCGGTTTTTGTGGCCCTGTACCTGAGGGATATTTCCGAGGATCTGCCCACTGCCACGGAGATGCTGGCCCACAAGGCGAACGTGGCAAGCGTGATCTACGACCGGAACGGAGAGCCCGTCGCCCGGCTGTTCACGGAGAACCGGCAGCCGGTGGAGCTGAGAAACATTTCTCCGTGGATCATCAAGGCCACCCTGGCTGCGGAGGACTCATCCTTCTATCAGCACGGAGGGATCCGCCTTCTTTCCATTGCCCGGGCTTTTATTGAAAACCTTTCAAACCGGGGGGTCAGGCAGGGGGGAAGCACCATCACCCAGCAGCTTGCCAGAAACCTATTCCTCAGCCAGGAACGTACTTTTGAACGCAAAGCCAAAGAGGCCATTCTTACCGTACGGATGGAACAGCTATTTACCAAGGACCGGATCATGGAGATGTACCTGAATACGATTTACTTCGGCCACGGCGCCTGGGGAGTGGATACAGCGGCCAGAACGTACTTCGGGAAGCCGTCATCCGAAATCACCCTCCCTGAAGCTGCCATACTGGCAGGTCTGATAGCGGCTCCGGGAAGATACAGCCCCCTTTCGAACTTCGAAAGCTCGAAGGTCCGGCAGAAGTACGTGCTGGACAGGCTGCTTACCCTGGGCTGGCTCAATGAAAAAGAGCGTGACGAGGCCTTCGCGGCCGAGCTGGAATTCAAGCATGTTCCCAACAAGGTGCAGGAGTTCAACAGGGCTCCCTATTTCGTTGCCCACCTGCTGTTCAACGAACTGCTTCCGAAGTACGGGCCGGACCTGGTCTACTCGGGGGGCATGGAGATCCACACCACCCTGGACCTGAAGATGCAGGAGGCCGCGGAAAAGGCCATGAAGGGGCTGAAGAGCCAGGGAGCCATCGTGGGCATGGACCCGGAGACGGGAGAAGTGCTGGCCATGGTGGGAGGGCACGATTTTGCCGTGAGCAAGTTCAACCGGGCGACCCAGGCCTTCCGCCAGCCTGGATCGGGCTTCAAGCCCGTCGTGTTCGCCTCGGCCTTCGAATCAGGGCTCCTGCCGACGGACCACTTTCTTGACATGAAGATCGAGTACGAAAAGAAGGGGCCGAACATGACGGTGTGGGCTCCGGAGAATTACAGCGGCAAGTTCAGCGGCGAGGTGACCCTCGAATACGCGCTGATTCATTCGATAAACACTGTGGCGGTGCGGCTGATCGACTATGTGGGAGCACGGAATATCCTGACCACGGCGCGGAACATGGGGATCACGTCGCCCCACGTGCCCGCCGATCTTTCCCTTGCCCTTGGAACGGCGAGCATCACCCCCCTGGAGATGGCGGTGGTGTTCTCCGCCTTCGCCAACAACGGAAAGACGGTAACGCCCCTGATGATACGGGAGATCCGGTCGGGGAACGGCGATGTGCTTGAATCCCGGAGCCCCTTTTCAACCCCGGGGATCTCTCCCGAGACGGCGGTGACGGTCCGGTCCATGCTGATCGACGCCGTGCGGTCCGGAACGGGCACCCGGGCCCTGCTGAAGGACAGGGAGACTTTCGGCAAGACGGGCACGACGAATGATTACAGCGACGCCTGGTTCCTGGGCGGCGTTCCTGGTCTGACGGCGGTGGTGTACGCCGGAAACGACGACCACAAGCCCCTGGCCAAGAAAGGCGCCACGGGTGGAGTCATCGCCGCGCCGGTCTGGAAGGCATTTGTTGAAGAGGCCGTGAAGGGCCGGAATCTGCCGCTGCAGTTCTCCGTTCCGGAAGATGCGGACGTGGAGAGCGTCAAGATCTGCCGGACGTCCGGATTCCGGGCGATCAGCGGGTGTTCGGCGGTGACCATTTTCATGCGGAAGAACGCCGCCCCCCAGACGAACTGCCCCATCCACGGCGGCGACATGTACGCCAGTTCCCAGGATCCGAACGCTCCGAGGCTGATACTGGTTCACAACGACAGCGAGACCTATGCGTCTTCGGGTCAGTACGCCGACGCGGGGACAGCGGGACCTCCTCCCGAGACGGGGCCTGTGAAGGTGAGCAAGCCGACAGGGCCTTCCGAGGCGGTAGCGCCTTCGGACATGGCGTACAAGGACCCGAACCCCGCGGATTCCGTGGAGGATAAGTACCAGAAGCTGCTGAAGCAGTACGGGATTACGAATTGACGGCTGGAAGAGAACCGGGGGCCCCTTTCGGGGCCCCCGGTTGTTTGAGAAAAAGTTGAGATTCTGTCATCCTGAACGAAGTGAAGGATCTGTTTTTGCTTTGTTCCGGGAGCTCATGGAATCAAAAAGAGTTCTTCCGGACAAAAGACAAAAACGAGATTCCTCCCCCTTCGGGGACGCGATCGCTCCGCTCAGGATGACAAGCTTTTTTGTCATCCTGAGGGCGGGTTTTGCCCGAAGGATCTCGGGGTTGGGTAATTCAGGATCAAAGTCAGATCCCTCGGTCGCTTCGCTCACTCGGGATGACAAGCAAGGGCAAACCCAAGGCAGATCCTCCCCCTTCGGGGATGCTTCGCGATCGCTCCGCTCAGGATGACAAGCTTTTTTGTCATCCTGAGGGCGGGTTTTGCCCGAAGGATCTCGGTTTGAGGACTTTCAGAATCAAGAGCAGATCCTTCCCCTCCGGGGACGCGATCGCTCCGCTCAGGATGACAGCAAAAGCGAGATCCTCCCCCTTCGGGGATGCTTCCTCCGCTGCGCTCTGGATGCTGCGCGATCGCGATCACTTCGTTCAGGATGACAGGCAAGGGCAAACTTGCGCGACCGCGATCGCTCCCCGGAATGACAATTCTTCCCCCCTACATCCCGCCCCGTATGCCGTCGAGGATGATTTTCTGCTCCGCCGAGGCGACGATGCGCCGTGTGTAGTCCAGGGCGTCGGGGTTGACGCTGATGCTGTCCATGCCCATGGCGACGAGTTTCTCCGCGAAGTCGGGGAAGACGGACGGGCCTTCGCCGCAGATGGAGCACGGTATGCCCGCTTTCCGGGCCGCCCGGACGGTCATGGATATGGCCTCCAGGACGGAGGGGTGCCGTTCGTCGAAGTAGCCCATGGCGCCGAGCTTGCCCGAGTCCCTGTCCACGCCGAGGATAAGCTGGGTGAGGTCGTTGCTTCCGATGGTGAAGCCGTCGCAGAGGGAGGCGAACCGGTCGGCCTGCAGTACGACCGAAGGCACTTCCACCATGAGCCAGACCTTGAAGGACGGGCCGGAGACAAGCCCCTCGGACTCGAGGATGGCCCTGACCTGCTCCATTTCCCGGAGGGTCCGGACAAAGGGTATGATGACGGAGAGGTTGGTGAGGCCGAAGTAATCCCGGACTTTCTTCACGGCGCGGCATTCGAGGCGGAAGCCCTGTTCGTAATCGGGGGAGACATACCGGGACGCTCCCCTCCAGCCGAGCATGGGATTGGATTCAAGGGGTTCCAAGTCCTGACCGCCCCGGAGCTTGCGGAAGTCGTTGGTCCGGAAGTCGCTGAAGCGCATGAGCACAGGTCTTGGAGAGAATCCCGAGGCGACGGCGGCTATGCCTTCGGCGAGCTTGTCCACGAAGAGGGTTTCCTGTTTCGTCCGGACGAGGTAGATGGGGTGGATGCCGATGTCGCCGGTGAAGATGAATTCGGTTCTGAGAAGGCCGACACCGTCGGCCGGCAGGACTGAGCACCGCTCCACCGAGGCCGGGCCTTCAAGGTTGATAAGTATTTTTGTTGCCGTGACGCTCTGGGGAATCGGGGAGGCGGCGGGTTGCCCCTGTGCCGCCGTACGGGGCGACGCGGCCGGGAGGGCCGAAACGGCGGAGACAAGCGAAGGAGCTGTGCGCTCTTCTCCCTGGAAGACAACTCCCCGGGTTGCGTCCACTACCACGTTCTGTCCTTCGGCGAGGACTTCGGTGGCGTTCCTGGCGCCCACTATGCAGGGTATTCCGAGCTCCCGGGAGAGTATGGCGGCGTGGCACGTGCGGCCGCCTTCGTCGGTGACGACGGCTCCGGCTTTTCGGAGCGCGGGGATCATGTCCGGCGTGGTCATGGTGGTCACGAGGATGTCGCCGTCGGTGATCTTCACCGCATCGGCTGATCCGGGAACAAGGACGACCTTTCCGGCGGCGAGGCCGGGAGAGGCGGCGAGGCCCCTGCAGAGAAGCTTCCGCTCGGGAGTTACCGGAGCAGGGGACGAGTTCTCGTGCTTCCCGTTCTTTGTCATGATCTCAGGTCCTTTCAGAAAGATCCGCGCCGGGTGTACACCCGGCGCGGTGGATCTTCTTCAGTTCTAGCTGATTTTGCCCATGGCCGCGTGGGCGGCGGAGATCCGGGCCACGGGGACCCTGAAGGGCGAGCAGCTCACGTAGTTGAGGCCCACGGCATGACAGAAGGCGATGCTGGAGGGGTTGCCTCCGTGCTCGCCGCAGATGCCGATGGAAAGCTTGGGATTGACTTTCCGTCCCTTTTCCACGGCGATCTCCATGAGGGCGCCCACGCCGTCCCGGTCGAGCTCGTGGAAGGGGTTGACGGGGAGAATGCCCTTGTCCTCGTAGTGACCGAGGAATTTGCCCTCGGCGTCGTCGCGGGAGTATCCGAAGGTGGTCTGGGTGAGGTCGTTGGTGCCGAAGCTGAAGAATTCGGCGTGCTCGGCGATCTGATCGGCCACGAAGGCTGCGTGGGGTACTTCGATCATGGTGCCCACGAGGTAGCTGAACTTCTTGCCGGACTTTTCCATGTAGTCCTTGGCGATTTCGTCGATCTGCTTTCTGAAGAACTCCATCTCGGTCTTCACGCCCACAAGGGGGATCATGATTTCGGGATGAATGTCGATGCCCTCGTCCACAAGCTGCAGGACGGCCTCGAAGATGGCGCTGGCCTGCATGGCGGAGATTTCGGGGTAGACGATGCCGAGGCGGCAGCCCCGGAAGCCGAGCATGGGGTTGGACTCCTTGAGGGATTCCACCTTGGCCATGACCTTGCGGACGCCGTCGGCCTCGGGAGAGTGTTCCTTTCCGGCGGCAACGAGTTCGGCGAGCTCTTCCTCGAGGTCCCTCTCCTTGGGCATGAACTCGTGGAGGGGCGGGTCGAGGAGGCGGATGATGACGGGAAGGCCCTGCATTTCCTTCAGGATGCCGTAGAAGTCTTCCTTCTGCATGACCTTGAGCTCATCGAGGGCCTTGACCCGCTCCTCGTAGCTGTCGGCCACCACGAGGCGCTGCATGACGGGAAGGCGGTCGGCGGCCATGAACATGTGCTCGGTGCGGCAGAGGCCGATGCCCTTGGCGCCGAAGGACCGGGCGCGCCGGGCGTCCTCGGGGGTGTCGCCGTTGGCCCAGACCTGGAGGCGGGCAAATTCGTCGGACCAGGAGAGGACGGTCTTGAAGTCTTCGCTGAAGGAAGCCTCCTTGAGGGGGGCGCCGCCGATGAGAACCCGGCCGGTGCTGCCGTCCACGGTGATGGTGTCTCCCTTGCGGACGACCCTGTCGCCCTTGGAGATGGTCTCCTTGTTGAGGTCGATGAGGATGTCCTCACATCCGCTGACGCAGGGCTTGCCGAGTCCGCGGGCGACCACGGCGGCGTGGCTGGTCATGCCTCCGCGGCTGGTGACGATGGCCTCGGCGGCGAAAAGGCCGTGGATGTCGTCGGGGCAGGTCTCGGGCCTGGCAAGGATGACTTTCTTGCCGGACTTGGCCAGTTCGACGGCGTCGTCGGCGTCGAAGCAGACGATGCCCACGCCGGCGCCGGGGGAAGCGGGAAGTCCCTTGGCGAGCACTTCATTCTCCGCCTTGGGGTCGACCTGCCGGTGCAGGAGCATTTCAACCTGCTCGGGGGAGACCCTGCCGACGGCGGTTTTCTTGTCGATGAGGCCTTCGTTCACCATGTCCACGGCGATCTTGACTGCCGCCCCGGCGGAGCGCTTGCCGTTCCGGGTCTGGAGGATGTAGAGCTTGTTGCGCTCGATGGTGAACTCGATGTCCTGCATGTCCTTGTAGGCCTTCTCGAGGTTGGTGGTAATCTCGAAAAGTTCGTCGTAGATGGCGGGCATGGCGTCCTTGAGCTGGGCGATGGGAAGGGGCGTCCTGATGCCGGCCACCACGTCCTCACCCTGGGCGTTGACGAGGAATTCGCCGTAGAGCTCCTTCGTTCCGTCGGAGGGGTTCCGGGTGAAGCACACGCCGGTGCCGCAGTCGTCGCCCAGGTTGCCGTAGACCATGGAGACGATGTTGACCGCCGTTCCGTAGGTGTCGGGAATTTTGTGGAGCTTCCTGTAGGTGACGGCCCTGGGGTTGCCCCAGCTTCTGAAGACCGCCACGACGGCGTTGCGGAGCTGCTGCCAGGGGTCGGAGGGGAAGTCGAACCCGGCTGACTTTTTGAAGATCTCCTTGAACTTCGCGACCACCTCCACGAGGTCTTTCTCGGGGATCTCGTTGTCGAAGGTTACGCCGAGGGTTTTCTTGGCGTGCTCCAGCACTTCTTCGAAGGCGTCTCCGTTGACTCCGTGGACCACGTTGCCGTACATCTGGATGAAGCGGCGGTAGCTGTCGAAGGCAAAGCGCCTGTCACTGGAGGCCCTGGCCAGGGATTCCACCGATTCGTCGTTGAGGCCGAGGTTGAGCACCGTGTCCATCATTCCGGGCATGGAGACGGGGGCTCCGGAACGGACCGAGACCAGCAGGGGGTTCTCCCCCGAGCCGAAGGTCTTGCCCGTTTCTTTCTCAAGGGCATTCATGGCGGCAACGACATCGCCCCAGATGCCGTCAAGGAACTTCTCGTCCTTGCCGTATTCGAGGCAGGCGTGGGTGGTCAGAATGAACCCCTGGGGAACGGGAAGGCCGTACTGGACCATCTGGGCCAGGTTGGCTCCCTTGCCTCCCAGGAGATTTTTCATCTCCGCGTTGCCTTCTCTGAAACTGTACACGTACTTCTCTGCGTTCATCTCTATTTCGCACCTCCATGGAATGAATGTCTCTCCGTCGCCCCGGCGAGCAGGGCAAGTATTTCATGGGCCGTTTCCTCTATAGCCCGTTTCGTGACATCGAAAATCACAATGCCGAGATTTTCCATTATACCCGAAGCGTAATCGATTTCCCTCATAATTTCTTCAGAACGTACATACAAACTTTCTTCCGGGGGCAACCCCATCATGGACATGCGCCTGGTGCGGATTTCCCCCAGGGATACGGGCGATCTCGTGAGGCCCACGATCCGCGTCCGGGGAATGCGGAAGAGCTGCGGAGGGGGCTCGATGCCGGGAACGAGGGGCACGTTGGCCGCCATGATGCCCCTGTGGGCAAGGTACATGCACAAGGGGGATTTCCCCGTTCTCGATATGCCCACGATGACCACGTCCGCCTCCTTGAGGATGGAGGGGTTCCCGCCGTCGTCGGCGGCGATGGTATACTCCACGGCCCGGACACGCCGGAAATACTCCCTGTCCATGGGGTGCAGGAGAGCCCGGTCTTCTTTCGGCCCCTGGCCTGCCGCCGTCTCAAGCCCCGTGAGCACGGGGGAGAAGGCATCGTACTCGTCGGTGCCCTGACCGAGGCAGGTTTCCTTCACGAGCCGGCGGTATTCTCCGGAAAGAAAGCAATGAAGCACCACGGCGCCTGTCCGGGAGGCTTCGTCCAGGGCCTCGCGGATTTTGTCCTCTCCTGTCAGGGAGCCGAAGCGGGTTATTTCGATGCCCGTCTTGCCGAAGCGGCGGGTGATCCATGACGCGCAGGCCTCGGCAACCTCGGAGAGGCAGTCCGAGAGAACGAAAAGATCCACGTTTTCCCCGTCGGGGAAAGAAAATCCGTTCCGTCGTTCACCGAAGGTGACCACCAGCCTTCCCTTCTCAGCGGGCCCTGAGGAAATCCAGGATCTCCTGGGCAGTCTCTTCCACGGCCCTGTCGGTCACATCGTAGATGCGTGCGCCAAGGGACTTGAGATAGTCGGTGGCGGCCTGCAGCTCCCGATCCACCCGCTCCCTGGTGGCGTAGGCGGAAGCCGACGGTTCGAGACCGAGGAGCCGGAGCCTCTCCTGCCGGATCTGGATGAGCCTTTCAGCCGAGATGATGAGGCCCACTATCTTGGACGATGGTACTTTCCTGATGATCTCCGGGGGATCCACCTCGGGGATGAGGGGGATGTTGGCGGCCTTGAAGCCTTTGTTGGCGATGTACATGGAGAGGGGGGTCTTTCCCGTCCTGGAGACGCCGAGGATGACCAGGTCAGCCTCGGGCAGGGATTCGGTGCTCCGGCCGTCGTCGCACTGGATGGCGAATTCCACGGCCTTGATCTTCTGGAAGTAGTCTTCGTCCAGCTTCCGGAGCAGTCCCGGCGCCTGGAGGGGTTTTCTGCCAAGCCGCATCTCCAGGGCGTCCACCATGGGGCCGAGAAGGTCCACAAAGGGAATTCCCGCGGCGGCGGTTTTCTCGGCGAAGACGGAGCGGGTCTGCCGGTCCACCAGGGTGCAGACCACGATGGAAGGGACGGCGGCCGCCCGGGACACGACCTCGTCAATCTTTCCGGATCCCTCCACGTACCGGTACCGGACGATCTTCGAGAAATCGGTGTCGAACTGGCTGATGGCGGCGAGGGCCACGTGCTCCGCCGTCTCGCCGGTGGAATCGGAAACGATAAAAAGGGTCAGGGTTTCCAGGGCGTCCACTCTCCTTTGGTTCGGTAATGGTTCGCTTGGCCGAAGGGGATTCCGGCTGAAAAGTGTCTCCTCCGGAATCCCCGGGCATTTCGTCAGGCTCCTTTGAGCACCCCCACGTCCCCCACCTTGAGGAAGAGGGCGCTGCACATGGAAAGGAGGGCTATGCGGTTGTTTTTTATCTTTTCATCGGGATCCATGACAAGAACATCGTCAAAGAAGGCCGTGACGAAGGGCGACAGTTCCGCGAGATATCCCGCGAGACCGTTCCAGTCCTGTTTTTCCATGGCCCCGTCAACGAGGGGAAGCACTCTCCGGATTTCGCCGTGGAGGGCGGTCTCCGCGTCCCTGGCGAAGAGGGCCGGGTCCACTGTTCCCGCCTCTCCCCCGCTCTTGGAGATGATGTTCCGCACCCGCACCGCCGAGGTGACCAGGTTGGAGAACCATTCCACCCCCTGGAGCTTCGAGAATACGTCCAGGAACCGCAGGACCTGGAGGGGCCTGTGTCCCGTGACGGATATTGCCAGTGATGTGAGCTCGTGGCCGAATCCCTTTTCCTTGACCTGCATGAGCAGCCGCTGGGAAAGGAAGGCCAGGACCTTTTCCCCCGTCCCGGGCGAGGCTGACAGGAGCTTCATGGACTGCTCCGCCAGCCTGGAAACGTCCACGTCAAGCCTGAGGCCCCAGATGATCTCGTTGATGCACCGGGCGGCCCGGCGGAGACCGTAGGGATCCTGGGAGCCGCTGGGCTCGAGGCCTACCTTGTGGCAGCTCACGATGACGTGGGTCCGTTCGGCGAGGCCGAGGATGGCTCCCGGCACCTCTCCGGGAAGTTCGCTGCCCGCGGCCTTGGGGAGATACTGGTCATAGAGCGCCCGGGCCACTTTTTCGGGCTCGCCGTTTCGGAGGGCGTACTCCCTGCCCATGAGCCCCTGGAGTTCGGGAAATTCGTAAACCATGTTGGTGACAAGGTCGGCCTTGGCGAGGAACGCCGCGCGGTCCACCACGGGAACGAGGTCGTTCATGGCCATTTCGCCGCAGAGCCAGAGAGCCAGCTCCCTGGTGGTCATGATCTTGTCGTGGAGAGAGCCGAGCTTCTCCTGGTAGACGATGTTCTTGAGACGTTCCACGTTGGCGGCGAGCGGATTTCTGAGGTCTTCGCCCCAGAAGAAGGCGGCGTCCTCGAGGCGGGCCCTGAGGACCCGCTCGTTGCCCTCCCGGACCACCGCCATGTTGGAGGCCAGGTTGTTGCTCACGCCCACGAAGTAGGGAAGGAGCTTCCCGTTTTTCCCCCGGACGGAGAAGTACTTCTGGTTCTTTTTCATGGAGGTGGTGAGCACTTCTTCGGGCATTTCAAGGTACTTCCTGCTGAAGGACCCGAAGAAGGGCACGGGATACTCCACCAGGTAAAGGTTTTCGTTGATGACCTCGGGGTCGAGCTCCACGGAGCCGTCCAGGTCCTTCTCAAGGGAGGCGATGCCGGCGAGCATCTTCTGGCGGCGCTTGTCCTGGTCGAGGATGACGTAGTTGTCGTAGAGCTTGTCCATGAAGTCGGCCGCGTCACCGATGACGATGTTCCGGGCACCCATGAAGCGGTGCCCCACCGTGGAGTTTCCGCTCCTGATTCCGCCGTATTCGAAGGGGATGACTTCCCGGTCAGCCATGGCGAGGATCCACCGGATGGGCCTGGCGAAGCGGACCGTGGGGTCGTCCCAGTACATGTTCTTGGGGAAGACGAGCTTCCTGATGAGGGCGGGAAGGAGCTCCGGGAGCATGTCGATGCTCCTGCCCCCGGGCTCGGAGACCTCGGCGCAGGCATAGCGCACGCCGTCCACTTCCGTGGGAGTAAGCTGTTCGATGGAGACCCCCCGGCTCTTGGCGAAGCCGTGGGCCGCCCTGGTGGGGTTGCCGTTGACGTCGAAGGCGGCGTTCCATGCCGGCCCCTTGAAGGTGTTGACCAGGTCGCTCTGCCGTTCGTCGGCGTCACGCACGAGGAGGGCTATCCTGCGGGGCGTGGCGAAGACGGAAAGGCTCTTGAAGGCTATCCGGGCGGAGGCCAGGTCGTCCCTGGCGGTCTTCTCGAGGAATTCGAGGGTGTCCGGCAGGAAACGGGATGGGATTTCTTCGGTTCCGATTTCGAGAAGGATGTTTTTCAGTACCATGGCGATTACCTCCTGGCCGATTCGGGGCCGAATTTTCCGCGGAAGGGATGGCCCATGGCGCGCCTCTGGGCGGCGTAGGCGGCGCAGCACTTGCCCGCGAGCATCCTGATCCTGCCGATGTACCCCGTCCGCTCGGTGACGCTGATGGCGTTCCTGGCGTCAAGAAGATTGAAGGTGTGGGAGCATTTCAGGACGTAGTCGTAGGCGGGAAGGACGAAACCCTTGTCCAGGATGCGCACGGCCTCGGCCTCGTACATGCCGAAGAGCTGGAAGAGCATCTTCGTGTCGGCGATCTCGAAGTTGTAGTGGGAGTATTCCACTTCTCCCTTGTGGTGAATGTCGCCGTATTTCACATCTTCCACCCACTGGAGGTCGTAGACGTTCTCCACCTTCTGGACGAACATGGCGATGCGCTCGATGCCGTAGGTGATCTCGGCGGGCACCAGGTCCATGTCGATGCCGCCCACCTGCTGGAAGTAGGTGAACTGGGTGACCTCCATGCCGTCGAGCCAGACTTCCCAGCCGAGACCCCAGGCCCCCACGGTGGGGGATTCCCAGTCGTCCTCCACGAACCGGATGTCGTGGGCGGCGGGCTCGATGCCCAGGGCGGCGAGGCTCTGGAGATAGAGGTCGATGATGTTGGCGGGGGCGGGCTTGATGATGACCTGGTACTGGTAGTAGTGCTGCAGGCGGTTGGGGTTTTCGCCGTACCTGCCGTCGGCGGGTCTGCGGGACGGCTCCACGTAGCCCACCCTCCACGGCTCGGGGCCGAGGACCCGGAGGCATGTGGCGGGGTTCATGGTGCCCGCCCCGACCTCTATGTCGTAGGGCTGCTGGACGACACATCCCTGCTCCGCCCAGAACCGTTCGAGGCGAAAGATGATTTCCTGGAAATTCACGCGTAATCCCTCCTAGATGGAAATGCCTTGTAAAAGAACGGGAAGGGGTTCCCCGGTCATTTCTGATTTTCGAACATGTTCTTCATCCTTTTGCAGGCGTCCTTCCAGAATTCCCTGTCATTTCCGGACGCCGGAAAGAGCCGCTTCACCTCGTCAAAGGGGCATTCCGCCGCGGCGACCAGCCGTTTCCGCCGGCTGTCCGTCAGGCAGGCCCCTCCGCTGTGGCGGGCGCACTCCGGGCAGTTCAGCCCTTCCGCGTTCCATACGGCATCGCCGAGGGGCTTCCCGCAGGAAAGGCAGAATGAAAGCGACGGAGCCAGTCCCCAGGCTTCCAGCCACTTGCGCAAGAAGCGCCACTCCACTGCCGGGGGGTCCGCACCTTCCCTGACCAGGATGGAGGACCAGTAAAAAAGGGCGACCAGTTCATCGCAGGGAAGTCCGGGAACGAGGTGGAGGCAGAGCAGCCGGTCCCATTCCAGAAGCACCCGGAGTTTTTCCGGAGCGGCCCGGAGGGACCAGAAATCTTCCTTCACGTCTACCGACTTAAGATAAAACCTTCTCGTTCCTTTGTAAAGGTTGAAGTTTCCCCACGAGAGAGGTTCCGCTCCCCCGCCGAAACGAACTCTCCCCCTGCCGGCGCCCGGGGCGGAAACCCAGACCGGGCCGATGCCCCTGAGGAGGAGGTAGAGGGAAATGTTCCCCTCGGGGTTGGCATCCCGGCGCAGAACAACCCCCGACCGGCGGACGAGCCCCTGGGGAAGGGTGTCGCTCACGGCGACTGTTCTTTGATCCCCAGCTTGCGGAGGTCCGACTCGGATCTGCGCCAGTCCGAACGGACCTTCACCCAGAGGTCGAGGTAGACCCTGTGCCCGGTGAGGGCCTGGATCTCGAGCCGGGCGAGGCGGCCGATCTCCCGGAGACGGGTGCCCTTGTCGCCGATGATGATCCGCTTCTGCCCCTCCCGTTCCACGTAGATGGTGGCCCGGATGAAGAGAACCTCCCGTTCGGGGTATTCGTCGGGGCTCTTGTACTCCTCGATTTCCACCGCCGCGCTGTGGGGAACCTCCTCGTGGGTGAGCCGGAGGACCTTCTCCCGGATGATCTCCGAGGCGATGAACTTTTCCGGCCGGTCGACGAAGATGTCCTCGTCGTAAAAGGGAGGGCCTTCGGGAAGGTGCTTCACGATCATGGAGACGAGCTCGGGAATGCCCCTGCCCGTTTTGGCCGACACGGCCACGGCGCCCGCCGGGGAAATCCGGGCCCCGTAGATGGCGGCCACCCTGTCGGGGAGGTCTTTATCCTTCTGGCTGTCGCACTTGTTGACCACCAGCAGGATGGGGGTCTCCGCCTTTTCGAGGCAGGCGAGGATCTCTTCGTCCTCGGGGCCGACGGAGCGGTCCGAGGCCTCCACCACGTAGCAGACGAGGTTGGCGTCGTTCATGGAGGCCACGGCGGCGTCCACGATGGTCCGGCCCAGGGTGTGCTTCGGAAGGTGGATCCCCGGCGTGTCGGTGAAGACGATCTGGAAGCCGTCGCCGTTGTAGACGCAGCGGATGACGTTCCGGGTGGTCTGGGGCTTGTCGGAGACGATGGAGGCCTTGTAGGCGATCAGGCGGTTGATGAGGGACGATTTGCCCACATTGGGCCGTCCGGCGAGGACCACGATGCCCGACCGGAAGGGGGCGCCGGCGTTCGTCATGACCGGGACTCCTTTTCCAGGAGGAAGGGCGCGGGGAACAGGGCCGAGAGGCTGAGGACCGCCGCTCCGGCACCTTCCCGGACGACGACCAGCAGAGAGGGGTTGAACTCGGCGAGAAACTGCCTGCAGGCACCGCAGGGAAGACACGGCTCCCCTTCGGCCCCCGCGATGGCGACGGCAAGGGGCCTGCCTCCGCCGGACGCCGCGAGGGTCCCGGCGGCATTCCGCTCGGCACAGAGGGAGAGTCCGTAGGAGGCATTCTCCACGTTGCAGCCGGTGACGAAACCCGGCCGTCCCTCCACGAGAAGGGCGGCCCCCACGGAAAACCGGGAATAGGGAGCGTAGGCCATGGCGCGGGCCTCCTCCGCAGCCCGGAGCAGGTCTTCGGCGGGCGGGTAGTCTTCCGGCCAGGAGGAGCGGAAGGGGTCCAGGTTCAGGGAGGTCATTCCCCGCCCTCCGGGAAGAAGAAGCCCTTCTCCTTGGGCCGGAGCCGGAGCAGCTTGATCCTGTGGTCTTCCACCTCGAGGACCTCTATCTCCCAGACTTTGCCGTCCGAATGGGACCTATAGTGGACTGTTTCCCCGGGAGAGGGAAAATCCCCCGAGATGGAGAGAACCAGGCCGCCGAGGCTCTCGGCGTCCTCGGACTCGAAGGACGAGCCGAGGAAGTCGCTGAGGTCTTCGAGGCCGAGGTGTCCCTGGACGAGCCAGGATCCGTCATCCTCGGGGAGAAGGGTGGGCTTTTCCTTGTCGTATTCGTCCTGGATCTCGCCCACGATCTCCTCGAGCAGGTCTTCCAGGGTGGCGATGCCCGCCACTCCGCCGTATTCGTCCACCACGATGGCCATGTGGACGTGGCGTCCCTTCATGGTGTTGAAGAGTTCCACCACCCTCATGCTTTCGGGAACGAAGAGGGCCTGGCGCATGATGGACGAGACGGGCACGGAAAGGTTCCCCGCGAGGAGGCTGGGGATGGTGTCCTTGACGTAGAGGATGCCCACGATGTCGTCGGGGCTCTCGTCATAGACGGGAACCCGGCTGTGGCCATGCTCCTGGAATATCTTCATGGCCTCGCTCACGGTGGCTTCCGAGGAGACGGCATCCATGTCGGTGCGGGGGACCATGATCTCGTAGACCCTGGTCTCCTCGAAGGAGATGATGCCGTGGATCATCTTCCGTTCCACTTCCTCCAGGGCGCCCGACTCCTCGCCGATGTTGACCATCTGCTCGAATTCCTCCCTGGTGACGAAGGGGTGCCGCGCCTTGAGGTCCACCTTGAAGATCACCCCGAGGCCCCGGACAATGTGGACCATGATCCACAGGAAGGGGGCGAGCAGGATGTCGAGCAGTCTGAGCAGGGGCAGGGAGAAGGCAAGAATGGAGTCCGACCGGACGATGGCCACGCTCTTGGGAAAAATCTCGCCGAAGACCACGATGAGCACGGTCATGACGCCGACGGACACGATGAGCCCGCCCTGGCCGAGGAGCATGATGGCCAGCGACGTGGCCACGGCGCTGGCTGCGATGTTCACCAGGTTGTTCGAGATGAGGACGATGGTGAGGGCCCTCTGGATGTCCCGGAGCAGCCAGTCGAAGAACCGCTTCTGGTAGGGGTAGCGCTCCATGAGGGCCAGGATCTTCCCCCTGCCGGAGGAGGTGATGGCCGTCTCGGACGCGCTGAAAAAGGCGGAGAGGACAAGCAGCAGGATCAGCAGGAGGACGGATTCGGTGAGCAGCACGTTCACGACTTCACTCCCCCTTCACCTGACCGGACGGCGGCATCGAGGAGGGCCCGCCGGATTTTTTCCTGGGCCGCCTCCATGGCCGTTCTCCGTTCGTCGGTGTCATGGTCCCAGGCCAGCAGGTGCAGAAATCCGTGGGCGACCATGAGGGCCATCTCTTCGAGAAATGCCTGTTCCGAGGGGGCGTTCTTCCGCACATACTCCGGGCAGATGACGATATCCCCCAGGGGAAGAACGGGCATTCCCTTGTCAGGCCGGAACTCCCCGTCCTCCTCCCACATGGGAAATGAAAGGACGTCCGTGGGTTCGGCAAGTCCCCTGTGAAGCCTGTTCTGCTCTTCCATTTCATCGAGGGAGAGAAGGGTGACCGAAATTTCCGCACTCGGCGGAAGGGTTTCGGGCAGGGCGAGTTCCTGAAAGGCGGCCGAAAGAACGCCGTCCGCCGCGGTCAGCATGTCCCCCAGGGGGGCTCTACTTGCGGGATCGGCGTCTTCGCTGTTATCGAGACGCAAGTGAACCTTCAATTGATTCTTCCTCCTGTTTTTTCAGTTTCTGTTCGAGCTGGTCCTTGTCCTGTATCTCCTTGACCTTCCTTGTATGATACATTGACTGGAAGGCGTAAAGCAACGTCTGCCGTATCACGGCAAGGTCGCGGATGGTGAAATCGATGTCGTCGAGCTGCCCTTCCGACATCTTCGCCTCCACTACGCCCTCGATGGTCTTCTCGAGGTCGGGAATGGAGGTGGAGGCCCTCATCTCGGCCCTCACCGCCGCCTCTATGGAGTCCACGAGCATAAGCAGACCCGTTTCCCTCGTCCGGGGACGGGGACCGGGATAGCAGAACTGGTCCCGGGGAACGGAGAGGCCCATGCTCCGGGCCTTTCTGTAGAAGTAGGAGAGGCAGGTGGTGCCGTGGTGCTCCGCTATGAAGGCGCGGATCATCTCGGGCAGGTGGTACTCCTCCGCCAGTTCGAGGCCTTCCCGGATGTGGGCTATGATGACCAGCGCAGAAAGAGACGGCTTGAGTTCGTCGTGGATGTTCTCGTTGCCCATCTGGTTCTCCACGAAGAACTGGGGACGCCTGAGCTTGCCGATGTCGTGGAAATAGGCCCCCGCCTTGAGAAGGTTGGAGTTCATGCCGAGCTTGTCCGCCACCACCTCCGCCAGGGTCCCGAGCATGAGGGAATGGTGATAGGTTCCCGGCGCCTCGATCTGGAGCTTCTTGAGGAGAGGATTGGACGGATGGCTGAGCTCCATGAGAAGAAGGGGGGAGAGCACGTCGAAGGCGTTCTCCAGCAGGGGGAGCACCGCGATGACCAGGGTGCTCCACCCGGCGTTGCCCAGAAGCAGGTAGAGAAACAGTTCCGGATAGATGCCGAGGTCGAAGGCCCAGCGGATGAAGAGCCCCACTGCCGCCTGGATCAGGCCGAGAAGGAAAAGCTGCCGCCAGAGGTGTCCCCGGGAATGGATTTCCCGAAGCAGGTGGTAGCCCGCCAGGGAACTGATGATTCCCATGAGGGATACGAGCACCACGTGGAGGGCCGAAAGCCCCGTGACCACGATGCCGCCGAGGATGCTTCCCCCGAGGACCACGGGAAGGGCGAGGCCGGGGGGGAGGGTGAGGTAGGCGCAGCCTGCGAGGAAGAGGCTGCCCATTCCCTGGACGTTGAACATGGATGAAAAGTACTCCACCACCCAGCTCAGCCCCACGACGAAGGAGAGGTAGAGCCACGGGATGTTCTGCCGGGCCGAGGGCCTGAAGCTGGTCTGGAGAAGCACCCAGAGGGGCCAGAAGGGAAGGGCGAGCAGGGCGAAGAGGATCTGCTTCCAGGGGAAGGTCACCTGGGAGTATCCCTGCATTTTCAGTATCCTGGCCACCTGGGGCGTCACCGTCTGCCCTTTTTCGATGAGCACGTCTCCGGGAGCCACGCTCCGCTCCACAGGCTGGAGGGATTCGGCGAGCTCGCCCCGGAGGGTCTCGGTAAGGTCGTCGTCTATCCGGGTAAGGGGTTGGAGGATCTCGTCGAGGACCTGGAAGATGACGTTGTTCTCCTCCATGGGGAGGGAGAGTTTCTCGATCTCTTTCCAGATGATCTCGGGCGCGGGGGTCAGGGGCTGACTGTCGCCGCCCACGCTCTTGAGAAAGTCGCTGCTGATCCGGGCGGCCTCGGTAAGGATCTTCTTCCGGCCGTCCTCGGGCATGCTCTTCAGCAGGTCGGCGAGGCCGGGCGACAGGGAGAGGGAAGCCACGTCCCCCTTGGCCATGGCCTCGATCTTGACGATGAGGCGGTCCATGGCGGCGCCGTCCCTCACGAGCACTCCGGCCACTGTCTCCCCCACCCGGGAGCGGAGCACCCTGGTCCCCTCGTCGTCGAGATAGCTCATGGGATAGAGGGCGAAGTACGACCGGGGGGAGGGATCTCCGAGGACAAAGCCATTGACCCTGTCGGTGAGGACCCAGCGCAGGAGGACGATGGACATGGCGAAGGCGATGAGGATGAGCACCCCGGAAGCGCGGAACAGGGGGTACTGTTCCGCAAAGAAGGCGGTGAATCCCTTCTTTCGTGCCTGGCCGAGGAGGTTTCTGCTAGACTGACTGTTCCCGCTGCTGCTCATAGCGCTCGTAAGCCTTCACCACCTGCTGGACGATTTCGTGGCGCACCACGTCGGAATGAGTAAGGTAGAAAAACTCGATGCCCTCGATGCCGTGGAGAATGTCCCTGACCTGCCTGAGGCCCGACTGCTTGCCCGCGGGAAGGTCCACCTGGGTGATGTCGCCGGTGATGACCGCCTTGGACCCGAAGCCGAGGCGGGTGAGGAACATCTTCATCTGCTCGGGGGTGGTGTTCTGTGCCTCGTCGAGGATGATGAAGCTGTCGTTGAGGGTTCGTCCCCTCATGTAGGCGAGGGGGGCGATTTCGATGACGCCCTTGTCCACGTAGCGGAGGAACCGCTCCGGGGACAGGAGGTCGTAAAAGGCATCGTAGAGCGGGCGGACATAGGGCTCCACCTTTTCACGGAGGTCGCCGGGGAGGTACCCGAGGCTTTCACCGGCCTCCACCGCAGGGCGGACGAGGACGATACGGCTGATGGCCGCCGCCTTGAGCAGGGCCACGGCATGGCAGACCGCCAGGTACGTTTTGCCCGTTCCCGCCGGTCCGATGGCGAAGACGATGTGGTTGTTCCTCACCGCCTCGAGGTATTTTCTCTGCCCTTCGGTCTTCGCCCGGATGGGCTTTCCCCGGGCGGTGGTGCAGATGACCTCGGAGAAGAGGGGGGCGAGGTCCACCGCCCCCTTCTCCGCTATCATGTCCATGGCGTAGCGCACGTCGGCCAGATAAAGGGGGTGCCCCTTTCCGGCGATCCTGTGGAGCTGTTCCAGGAGCGAGTGGACCATGTCCACCACTCCGCTGTCCGGGCCACGGACGGCGACCCGGTTGCCCCTCACGACGAGCCGGACGGGATATCGCTCTTCGATGGCGGTGATATTTTCGTCATCCTTCCCGGCAAACCGGGACATGGAATCGATGTCCGGAAACTCGATCTCCTTGATGGAAAACCCCGTCTCGACCGTGTCGTTTACGTTATAGTTCGTCATAGGGCCGGTTCGTCGCCGCCTTTCACCCTGCTATACGGGATACCCCGCACCGTCCACCAGTTCGGCCACGCCCACGTCCACCTTCATCTCCCGGGCAAACTTCCTCATGAGGAAATCCTTCGCCACGGCGGGGAACAGGACATAGCTGAGCACGTCCTCAGGCTGGAGAATCCAGGGCTCCACGGCCTTCGCAGCCGCATCGAGCTCGGGGGCGATGTTCTCGGCGGGCCTGCAGGTGATGGGCGTCTCGTCGCCGATAACTTTTTTCTGGATTGCCGGGTCAAGCTCTGCGGGAGGCTTGCCGTACTGGCCGAGGAAGTAGCTGCGCACTTCCTTGGGAACAATCTTCCAGCGCTCGCCCACAAGCACGTTGAGGGTGGCCTGGGTGCCCACGATCTGGCTGGTGGGGGTGACAAGAGGAGGATAGCCCATTTCCTTCCGGACTCTGGGAACCTCGTTCAGCACTTCCGGCAGCCTGTGGAGGGCATTCTGGTCCTTGAGCTGGCTGACCAGGTTTGAGTACATGCCTCCGGGGATCTGGTACATGAGAACGTTGATGTCCACGCCGCCGAGGTCGACGAAAATCTTGGAATACTTCTCCCGGACCTTCTTGAAGTGGTTGGCGATGGGGACCAGCTTTTCAAGGTTGATGTCCGTGTCGAACTCCCCGCCCTTCATGCCCGCCACCAGGGATTCGATGGGAGGCTGGCTGGTGCCCTGGGCGAAGGGGGAAATGGCGCAGTCCACCACATCGGCGCCCGCCTCGAGGCCGGCGAAGTAGGCCATGGAGGCCATGCCGCTGGTGTAGTGGGAGTGAATCTGAACGGGGAGGCCGGTCTCCTTCTTGATGGTCCGGACGAGGGCGGCGGTCTCCACGGGGCTGATGATGCCGGCCATGTCCTTGATGCAGATGGAGTCGGCGCCCATGGATTTCATGTCCCGGGAGAGCTTGGCGAAGGCGTCGAGGGAGTGCACCGGGGACAGGGTGAAGGAGAAGGCGAGCTGCAGGTGGGCCCCTTCCTTCTTGATCTGGTCCGCGGCCACTTCCATGTTCCGGAGGTCGTTGAGGGCGTCGAAGACGCGGATGATGTCAAGGCCGTTGCCCACGGCCCGCTTCACGAACTCCCGGACGGTGTCGTCGGCGTAGTGGCGGTAGCCCACCACGTTCTGCCCCCGGAGGAGCATCTGGAGCTTGGTCTTCTTGAAGAGCTTCCGGAGGGTGCGGAGCCTCTCCCAGGGGTCCTCGTCGAGAAAACGCATGCAGGTGTCGAAGGTAGCCCCGCCCCAGACTTCCATGGAATGGAAGCCCACCTCGTCCATCATTTCGGCGATGGGGGTCATGTCCGAGATGCTCATGCGGGTGGCCATAAGGGACTGGTGTCCGTCCCGGAGACTCGTGTCGGTGATGCCGACCTTGCGGGGCGCCCCGTGGGGTGCGAAGGATTCGGCGGTTACAGCTTCAGGGACCGCCTTGACTTCCGCTGCTTCGGCCGGGGCGACGGGAACGGCAGGAGCCGCTGCCTTGTTCTTTTTTCCGTTCGTCATGTACTTTTCTCCTCCATACTTTTTGTGTTATTTTCCGTGCTTTTGTTCTCAATCCGCCGTGAGAGGCGAAGACTTCGCTTTTTCCCAGAGCCGGTCCAGCTCTTCGAGGGTATATTCTTTCCAGGGCCGGGACTCTTCAGCCACATACTGCTCCACCCTGCGGAACCGCCCGGAAAATTTCCTGTTGGCCCTTCCCAGAGCGGAGTCGGGGTTCACGCCGAGGTGGCGCGCAAGGTTGACGGCGGCGAAGAGAAGATCGCCCACCTCGTCCTCTATTTTTTCAGGGACGCCGTCCTCCGCGGCCTCCCGGATTTCGTTCATTTCTTCCTCCACTTTAGCATACAGGGGAGAAAGATCGCCCTCGGGCCAGTCGAAACCCACATGGGCGGCCTTGCCCTGGATGCGGTAGGCCTTGGCCAGGGGGGGCATTCCTTCGGGCACGCCCGCGAGGAGGGAGGTGTCCTTCTTCTTTTTGTTTTCCTTTTCTTCGGTCTTGATCTGCTCCCAGTTCCGGAGCACCTCACCGCTTGTGTCGGCCCGGGAATCTCCGAACACGTGGGGGTGCCTGCGGACCAGTTTCTCCACCAGGCCACGGACCACGTCCTCAACTGAGAAAAGGCCCATCTCCGAGGCTATCTGGGCAATAAAAACCACCTGGAGCAGCACGTCGCCGCACTCCTCCCGGATGTCGGCAGAGTCGCCCCTGGTGACGGCATCCACCAGCTCGTAGGCTTCCTCCACGATGTAGGCGCGCAGGCTCTCGAGGGTCTGCTCCCGATCCCAGGGGCACCCGCCCGGAGCCCGCAGGCGGCTCATCACCGACACGAGCTCCCCGAAGGAGCCGCCGCAGTTTTCGTTCATTCACCGCACCTGCTTTCCGTGACGGAGGGCATGAAGCACGTCGGCCAGGCCGGCGGTTCCGCCCGGGCCGGTGATCTTTCCCTCCGACGCATACCAGTTCTTTCTCTTTTTCAGATCGTCGAACACGGACCCCCTGCCCCGGAGGACAGTGTCTCTTTTCCCGCATTCCACAGACAAGATACCATACTTTCCGCCCCGTGACCGCAGCAAAGATACTGAAAAGAGATTCTTCAGGGCCTCCGGCAGGGGACCGAACCTGTCCTGCACTTCCTTTTCAAGATCCCGGAGCTCCTCGGGCCCGTCGACACGGAGCAGCCGCCGGTAGAGGGCGATGCGAATGGTCTCCTGGGGGATGTAGGAGGCCGGTATGAGGCACGGGATGTCGGCCGCCACATCCGCCGATGAGGGGAGGGTTCCCCGGAGCTTCGCTATTTCCTCCTCCAGCATGGCGTAGTACAGGTACGAGTCCGCCCGGCCCCTTTCGCTGCCGTGCTGGGACGTACCCAGCAGGTCGCCGCTTCCCCGGATCCGAAGGTCCTCCAGGGCGAGGTCGTACCCCGCTCCCCCTTCGTTGAGGGTGGTGATGGCGTCCAGCCGCTCGAGGGTCTCCTTCCCCAGGGGGTGCCCCTCGGGGTAGAGGAAATAGGCGAAGGAAGATTCCTCCCTCCGGCCGACCCGGCCCCTGAGCTGGTACATCTGGGCGAGGCCGAGCTCCTGGCAGTCCTCCACGATGAGGGTGTTGGCCCCGGGAACGTCCAGTCCGCTCTCGATAATCGTGGTACAGAGAAGGATGTCAAGTTGTCTATTATAGAATTTCAGCATGGTCTCTTCAAGCTCGTTTTCCTTCATCCTCCCGTGGGCTATCCCGAGGGAGGCTGTGGGAAAGAGCTTCCGCAGAAAGGACGCCCGCTCGTCGAGACGGTAGATGCGGTTGGATACGTAGAAGACCTGTCCCCCACGCTCCAGCTCCCGAGCGACGGCCGATTTCACGAGCCCCGTGTTCCAGGGGCCCGCCGCCGTGATGACCGGCACCCGGTTATGGGGCGGCTCGTTGAGCAGGGAGATGCTCCTCATGCCTTTCAGGGAGAGGGCAAGGGTCCGGGGAATGGGGGTGGCGGAGAGCATGAGCACGTCCACGTTTTCCCGGGCTTCCTTGAGCTTTTCCTTGGACAGAACGCCGAAACGGTGCTCCTCGTCCACGATAATGAGGCCGAGATCCTTGAAGACCACGTCCTTCTGGAGCATCCGCGCCGTGCCGATGAGGATGTCAACCTTTCCGGACGCGGTTGCCTCCAGCACAAGGCGCTGCTCTTTTTTGGACGAAAACCTGGAGAGAAGGGCCACGTTCACCGGGAAACCCGTCATGCGGGCGGTGAAGGACATGTAGTGCTGCTGGGCAAGGATGGTGGTGGGCACCAGCACCGCCGCCTGCTTCCCTCCCTGGACGGCCTTGAAGGCGGCCCGGACGGCCACTTCGGTCTTGCCGTAGCCCACGTCGCCCACGAGAAGCCGGTCCATGGGGTAGGGGCTTTCCATGTCGGCGGCCACCTCGGCCGAGGCGGTGAGCTGGTCTTTGGTCTCCACGTGGGGGAAGGCTTCCTCGAACTCGCTGTACAGGCCGTCGGGAGGAGGAAAGGCGAAGCCCTCCACCAGCTCCCGTTTGGCGTAGAGCTCAAGCAGCCCCCGGACCTCCTGCTGCACCCGCTCCCTGGTTTTGGCTACGCTCTTTTTCCACTTGACGCCCCGGAGGGAGTCGAGACGGACGTCGCCGCTCATGTGGTCCGGCAGGGGGGTGATCTTGTGGAGCTGGAGGACGGGAAGAAAGAGGCGCTGGCTGCCGTCGAACTCGAGGATGAGGCTGTCCATCACCTCTCCGGCCACGGACACCTCCTCGGAACCCCGGAAGACGCAGAGGCCGTAGTCCTCGTGGACCAGGAGCTGCCCTTCCGACAGGCGGTCGCTCCACTCCCGGGGGGGAGCGGAGAGCATGCCCGGGCCGGTGATCTTTTCCGATATCCCCGCCAGCTCAAGGTCGGAAATGTAGGCGATGCGGGATTCGGGATCGAGGAACCCCTTCGAGAGGGTGCCGTCCACGGGATGAACGGAAGCCTCCTCGCCGAAGGAGAGAATGCGCCGGTTTTTCGTGGCGAGGAAGAGGGAATATCCGTCTTTCTTCCAGGAGTCGCACATCCACCGGAACTTGTCCATGTTGCCCCGGAAGGGAGAAATCTCCTCCAGGTTCACCCCTGCCTCCGAGAAGGAGGCCGACGCGGTGATCCTGAGCCTGGGCCGGGACGCGAGGCGGAGGAAGATCCCGTTCCAGCCGGGAAGGACGGCGCCCCTGCCTTCGGCCTCCACGATGTCCTTCCAGAGCAGAGCGTAGGAGTCGGCGGAGACTTCGATCTTTGCGGGCTCGAAGAAGACGGAGACGGCGTTTTCCGGAAAAAGGGAGAAGAGGGAGGCTTCCTTCGACGTGCTGAGGGAGTGGATGTCGGCTCCGTCGAGCAGTCCCACGCTGGTCTGGGTGCGGGGAGAGAAGCTGCGGACGCTTTCGACGGTCTCGTCGAAGAACTCGAACCGCAGGGGGTGGGCGTAGGCCGGGTCGAACACGTCCAGAATGTAGCCCCGGAAGATGAACTGCCCCGGAGCCCAGACGATGTCGGACCGTTCGTACCCTGCATGGACGAGCCAGTCGAGAAGGTTCTCCCGGCGGTACTCCTTTCCGGCGGTGATGCGGATATCCCGGCTGCCCTTGTAGACGGGACCGAGAAGGGCGCCACCGCTTGCGGCGAGGATGCCCCCTTCTTCCCTCCACCGGGAGAGGGTTTCCCCCCGCTGGACGGGAAGAGCCCTGTCCGCCACGCCGTGGGGCGTCAGGGGAATTTCGTGCAGCAGCCGGACCCGCTCTCCGGGGAAGAGGGTCTCCCAGTCGGAGCAGAACAGGGCGGCCTGCTTCGTGTCGGGAAAGACAAGGAGAGCGGGGGTTGCGGGATTTCTGCAGACCCAGCACCGGGCAGCGCCGTCGAGGGGAAGGTGAAGAGCAGTGCCTCCCGTCCAGAGGCGTTCGTCGAGATCCCAGATTCTGTTCCCCGTGGGGGCGGGAGCGTTTCTCATATCATTCTCCATCCTGTAAAAAAAGGCGGCGGGTATCCCGCCGCCTCGTCAGACCGTTGCGTTGATCGTGTTCATCGCCTTGTCGGCGCCTTCGGTACACCAGAGCTCCACCGCGTCGGCCGCCCGGTCGAGCAGGCCGGGCAGTTCCGAGCGCTCGTTTCCCGAGAAGGCTCCGAGAACCCAGGACACAATATTCTCTCCGGGGGCTGCTCCCACGCCGACCCGCAGCCTGCAGACCTCCAGGGTTCCCGCCGTCCCGAGGACGGACAGCATTCCCTTGTGGCCTCCCGCGGAGCCTTTCTTCCGCAGCCGGAGCTTCCCGTAGGGAAGGGCCACGTCGTCGTACACCACCAGAACGTCGTCCTCCCAGGAGAGGGAAAAATAGTCCGCCGCCTCCCGGACGGCCCTGCCGCTGAGGTTCATGTAGGTCAGCGGCTTGAGGAGAAGAAGCTTTTCCCCGTTCCGGAAATGGGTCCAGGCCATGGACGAGAACTGCATCCTCGGGGAACCGCAGGAATACCGGTTCACAAGGTGATCCACCACGAGCCATCCCGCGTTGTGCCTTGAAAAGACGTACTCCGGCCCGGGGTTGCCCAATCCGGCGATGATTTTCAACCGGGGCTACTCCTCCTCGGACTTGGCCTTGCCCTTGGCGACGACTTCCACTTCCTTCTGCTCCTCCGCCGTTTCCTCCGCCTCGGAGACGCCCCTGGGGATCATCACGGCCACCACGACTTCGTCCGGGTCGGAGAGGACGGAAGCTCCCTCGGGAACGGCGATGTCCTTCACGTGGACCATGGCGCCGAGCTTCATGGAGGAGACGTCCACGGCGACGGAATCGGGGATCTGGCCGGGAAGCACTTCCATGGAAATTTCACGGAGGAGATGGTCGATGACGCCGCCGAGCTTCACTCCGGCGCAGACATCACGGCCCACGAGCTCCACGGGCACGTTCACCGTGAGCTTGTGGCCCTTCACGAGCTGCATGAAGTCCACGTGGAGAATCTTTCCGTTGAGGATGTCCTTCTGGACTTCCCTCATGATGGCCATTTCTTCCTTGCCGCCGGGCAGGGTGAGAAGCATGGTCTGGGTCTCCCAGTGGCCGGAAGCGGCAACTTTCGCGATGTCAGAGAGCTTCACCTTCGCAGGGACAGACTCGGGATACTCGGGACCATAAACGACGCAGGGGACATACCCCGCGGGGCGCAGCTTGCTGCAGGCTTCCTTGCCTTTTCCTTCCCGTGCTTCAAGAACTACCTTCACATTTTCCGACATAACCGACACATCCTCCTTAAAATACGATCCCCGCCGCAGAAGCAGGAAAATTTACAACAGCCTAGTCAAAAAGACTGCTTACCGAACGGTCGCTGTGAACCCTCAAAATGGCTTCCGCGAAAAGGGGGGCTATTGACAATTGAATGATTTTATCCGATTTCTTGCTCTCAGGCAATGGGATTGTGTCGGTCAAAACAACCTCGTCGATCCCGGAATTCTCAAGACGCTCCAGCGCAGGCCCCGAGAGCACGCCGTGGGTGGCGCAGGCGAAGACCTTCACCGCTCCCCTGTCCTTGATGAGGGCAGCGGCGTTGCAGATGGTGCCGGCGGTGTCGATGATGTCGTCCACCAGGACGGCGGTCTTCCCCTCGACGTCGCCGATGATGTCCATGACCTCGCAGAGGTTGGCCACTTCGTGGGACCGCCGCTTGTCCACGATGGCCAGGTCGGCCTTCAGGCTGCCGGCGAACTTCCTGGCCCGGACCACCCCTCCCACGTCGGGGGCCACCACCACCAGGGCACCGCAGGCCCGGCTTCCGGCGATGTTCTCCTTGAAGTAGCTTCCAAGAAGGGGCATGCCAGTGAGATGGTCCACGGGAATGTCGAAAAATCCCTGGATCTGCCCGGCATGGAGGTCGGCGGAGATGACCCTGTCGGCCCCGGCGCCGGTGAGCAGGTTGGCCATGAGCTTCGCGGAGATGGGGTCCCGGGGCTTGGTCTTTCTGTCCTGGCGGGCGTAGCCGAAGTAGGGGCAGACCACGTTGATCCGGTAGGCCGATGCCCGCTTCAGGGCGTCGATCATGATCAGAAGCTCCACCAGGTTCTCGTTCACGGGGTTGCAGGTGGGCTGCACGACGAAGACGTCCGCCCCCCGGACGCTCTCCTCTATGGAAAGGCCGATCTCTCCGTCGGAAAAGCGGAAGTGCTTCGCCCGGGAAAGCTCGATCCCCAGTTCACTGCAGATTCTGCGCGCAAAGGACGGATGAGCCGTTCCGGAAAAGATCTTCAGCTCCCGCGTGTTGGTCCCCATCATTTCTGGTGTCCTCCTCCATTCGCCGTTTTCCTTTTTCTCTCAGCCCATCCTTCGATGTTCCGCTGCCGTGCCCGGCCGACCGCGAGGGCCCCGTCGGGCACATCCTGGGTGACCACCGAGCCCGCCGCCGTGGTGGTGTCGTCCCCCAGGGTCACCGGCGCCACGAGCATGGTATCGCTGCCCACGAAGCACCGGTCACCGATCACCGTGGGGTTCTTGTTCACCCCGTCGTAGTTGCAGGTGATGGTGCCCGCGCCGATGTTGGTATCCTCGCCCACCGTGGCGTCGCCCATGTAGGCGAGATGGGGAACCTTGCTCCCCCTGCCGATGCGGGATTTCTTGATTTCCACGAACTTGCCCCCCTGGGCTTTTTCGGCGAACTCAGCCCCGTCCCGGATGACGATGAAGGGCCCCACCTTCGAGCCGTCGCCCAGCACGCTGTCGCTGAGGACGGCATGGCTCACCACCTCGGCGCCGCACCCCAGGGTCATGTTCCTGAGGACGGAAAAACCTCCGATGCGGCTGCCCCTGCCGATGGACGTGCGGCCCCATATCTGCACGAAGGGGTCCACGGAGACGTCAGAGGAAATGGTCACCCTGGGACCGATCCAGACCGACGACGGGTCCAGCATCCGGACGCCCGCCGCGAGATGGGTGTCCACAATGCCCTCCCGGATCAGGGAGACCGCCTCGGAAAGCTGGCGGGGGGTGTTGATGCCCCGGAACTCGTCCTCGCTTCCGGAATTCACGGCGCGGACGATCAAGCCGTCCCGGACCATCATGGCGATGATGTCGGGAAGATAGTATTCTCCCTGGGCGTTTTCGTTGTCAAGACGGTAAATATGGGGAAGAAGGGAGGAGACTTTGAAAATGTAGATGCCGCTGTTGACTTCCGAGAGGAGCTTCTGCTCTTCGGAGGCGTCCTTCTCTTCCACGATGGACACCCCGTTCTGTGACCGGACGACCCTTCCGTAGCCGAAGGGGTTGGGGGCGTGGAAGCTGATGAAGGAACAGTCCGCCCCTTCCTTCTTGTGGTCCTCCACCAGCCGGGCGAGGGTGCCTTCGGTGAGCAGGGGGACATCCCCCGGAAGGACGAGCAGGTGGTCGAAACCAGCCCACCACTCCTTGGCGATCTGGACGGCATGGCCCGTGCCGAGCTGCTGGTGCTGCCAGATGGGGACCGTTCCGGGCCATTCCTCGGAAAGATAGTCCCTGACCATCTCGCCCTTGTGCCCCACCACGACCGCGGAGGCGTTCACGGCCCCCTCCGCCCCGAGCTGTTCGAGGACACGGAGGACGTAAAAGAGAACCGGCTGGTCAAGGGCAGGAAGCAGAACCTTCGGGAGGTCGCTCTTCATCCTGGTTCCCTTCCCCGCCGCAAGAACCAGAGCCCCTGTGACTCCTTCAGAGCCTGACAAAAGAATCAACACCTTTGTGTGTGAATTTTAGGCAACGACAAAAAAAGGGAGCCGCTCCTGGTCCCCTTACTCAATGCTGTCTGGCTGGGGTGGCTGGATTCGAACCAGCGATGGCGGATCCAAAGTCCGCTGCCTTGCCGCTTGGCTACACCCCATCGCAACCACAATATAGTAACAGAGGTTCTTGGGGTGTCAAGAAATACAACTTCTCTCAACATTTTCCCGGAACCTATTGTACTGCGAAAAGGTCCTGGTCCGAAACAGACCTGGAAAAAGCCGCCCCGAGCGAGCGGAGGGAATCCGGCCCCTGGTTTGTCATTCCGAACGGAATCTCAAGGATTGTCATCCTGAGCGGATGCGAAGGATCTCGCACTTGAGGCAGCTTGAGGTCCCTCCCCCCTTCAGGGATGCCCCGCGATCCCTTTGGTCGTTCGGGACGACAAGACTATTCATCATGAGCGGAACTTCAAGGATTGTCATCCTGAGCGGATGCGAAGGATCTCGCCCTTAAACCCCCTCAGCCCGAGATCCTTCCCTGCCCATTCTCGAGCAATTCCGCAACTCCAGGGAACTACTGCAGAACCTGCTTGTATTCCCCCCACTGTCCGATGTCGATCCATTTCCGGTGCACCGGGAAGACGCCGATCCTTCCGCCCTTTTCCCTGACCCGGCCGATGAGGTCCGGCATGTCAAGCTTTTCACCTTCACCGATGAGGTCGATGCACTCCGGTTCCAGGATATACACGCCGGTGTTCACGATCAGCGGGACGTCGGGCTTTTCCTCTATCGTTTCAAATTCGCCCCCCGAGAGATGAATGACGCCATAGGGAACACTCACTTTCTTCAGAGCCCCTATAATGGTGAAGGCATAGCCGTTTTCCCGGTGAAACTCAAGGGCGGAGAGGTAATCCACATCCACCAGGATGTCGCAGTTGCTCACGAAAAATGTTTTTGAAAGGCTGTCCTTCATCAGGGCGAGGCTCCCCGCAGTACCGAGAAATGTCTCTTCTTCCACGCAGGACACGGAGAAAGGCAGGTCACTCCTCTCGGCAAGATAGGTCTTGATGAAATCCTTCCGGTAATTGATGGAAAGAAGGAATTCCGAAAACCCCCGCTTTCCGAAGGACTCCATGATCAGTTCCAGCATGGGCTTGTCACCGATGGGAAGAAGAGGCTTGGGAACGATCCTCGTGATGGGGTCGAGACGGCTCCCCCTGCCGCCGGCCATAACCACGACCTTGTTCTCCTGCCGTTCGACCTCTGCTTCTTCGGAGAGAACGTCCTCCAGGTAGATCACCGCCACGGGCTCCCCTTTTTTCCCCACCACCGGAACCCTGCTGATTCCGTGCCGCTCCATGAGGGCTCTCGCCCTGCCGAGGGAATAAGACGACACCGTCTTGGGGGAAGGATTACACACCTCGCCGGCGGGCGTGGAAAGCGGTTTCCCCGCACTGATGCACCGCCGGATGTCACCGTCGGTCAGCGTTCCGGAAAGTTTTCCGGAGTCGTCGACGATGAACAGTATCTGGGAGGCTGTATCGTTAAGGTGTTGCACAGCATCCAGGACGCTCTTTGCACCATGAAGAAGGAGTTTCTTTACATCGTGTTGATTTGCATACTCCGTCATAAACCAGCCCCCCTTCGCTTTTAGGCAATTCAATAACCCGAATGCTTTTTCTTTCAGAAAAACCGGCCCCCTAGTTATATTTCCGAAAAACAGGCTTCATGGCCGGCTCGTTTAAGTAATTTTCCACGCCATCCTCCAGTGCTTTTTTATAAACCGAAAGACTCGCGTCAAGCGCCTCCTCAGTGATTCGCATCTCCTCGTCACCATGCCTCCACGAAAGAGCGATCCACGGCATCATCACTCCGTTTTTCAGCATCTCCCTGGAAAAGAGCGTACGTAATGCAAGGGAAATATTTCCATCGGCATCCAGGGTAAGGTAGTTAGGGGAACAGGGAACCCCGAAGACCTTGAAATTTTTCTCGAGGCCATGCCGCTTCGTAACGCGTTCCATCATGCTCATTAGGTGGCTTCCGTACTGCCAAAGATGTTCAATGACAGAATTCCTACGGATAAAGGAAACAGTCTCGACAAACGCCCCAAGCCCCGCCATCTCGGCCCCGTGAGTAGTCGAAAGAAAGAAAAGCCGTTCAGTTCCCTCCTTTTCGATACTACCTTGTTCCATTATTTCACGGCGGCCGGCGACACAGGAAACAGAGTATCCGTTAGCCATAGCCTTGCCGAATGTACATAGATCAGGAACCACTCCGTAATGGTGCTGCGCTCCCTTGAGATGCCAGCGAAATCCTGTGATCATCTCGTCAAGGATGAAGATTATGCCATGTTTTGCACAAAGTGCTCTTACTTTCTGTAAGAAGTTATCCTTCGGCTCCTCGGTTGTGGCAGGCTCCAGAACAACACAGGCAATACGGTCAGGATACTCAGAAACGAGTGCCTCCAGAGAGGCGATGTCGTTATAGTGGAAGAGCTTCGTCAATTCCACTGTTGAGGATGGGATTCCCTTGGTAATCTGCGTTGAGCCAATAAACCAGTCATCGTAGGAAAAGAACGGATGTTCAGCACAGCGGGCTACAATGTCCCGCCCCGTGTAGCCGCGGGCAAGCTTTACAGCAGCAGTAACAGATGTGGAGCCATTCTTGGTAAACTTCACCATTTCTGCAGAATCGATTATTTCCACCAAAAGTTCAGCCGCCTGCAGTTCAATCATCGACGGGCGGGTAAGATTGGTGCCGTTACGTATCTGCCGTATCGCGGCGTCATCAATCTCGTCCTCCGCATAGCCTATATTGACAGCCCGCAGCGCCATTCCGTAGTCTAGATATTTTTTCCCTTCAGGGTCGAAAATATAGGCACATTTTCCCCTTTCAAGTATCGCCGGTGCATTTAAAGGAAACTGGTCTGCCCCTCTTGAATACGTATGGGCTCCACCGGGTATAACACTCTGGAGACGCCATGTGTAGTCATTCACAATAATCCCCCCCGTAAATTTTGGTGAACTATTCATTGAGCCGGTATGTTCCTCCAGTAAGAAGTGTTCGCCTCCCTGCGGATTTTTCTGAAGTTTCCCGGAACGCCCACATAGAGTATGCTCTCTTCGAGCGACTGATCCAGAAGAAGCGCTCCGGCGCCAAGTTCGCAATGATCTCCAATGATACAGTTGCCCAGAATACTGCTTCCGGGATGCAGAGAGCAGAATTTGCCAAGCCGGGGATAGATGTTCTTGTTCGAGCCGATGCCGCAACGTTGATAGACTAGAAAATAGTCACAGTAATTGCCTCTTCCAAGCACTGTCCCCAGAGGATGAACCCAGCGAAAAACGTCAGGAAGTTCGACTTCATAAAAAGCGTCAATCCCGTGAAGCATCTTGTTCAATGCGAATAGTTTGGAACAGATTGAGGTGTCTTCTCCCTTTCGGTACAGCGAGTTTGCAAAAAAATAAAGGAACATACCGTATTGATCTCCGTGCAGATGACTGAAAAGCACATTATTCCCATCAAAAAAGTAACGGTCTGCAATATGGGAAAAACAGTACTCAACTCTTTCGAGTGTTTGTGAAAGGAAACTCAGAAGGAACTTCGGTAATACCGGATTTTCATCCGGGAAAAAAGCATTTAGTTGGTTCGCAACGTACAGGCAGAGCGATTCTTGCTCGCTCTGGCTCAAGATCATCTGTTCATTCCTCCTTCAAATACCTTCAAACTTCCTTGACATTTATTCCATAATTTTTCAAAAAGAACCGTGCCCGTATTGGATTGTTGTCACCAAAGTGAAAAATACTCGCCATTGCCAGAGCGCTTACTCCTGTTGTCTTCATCGCATCTACGAGATGCATGAATGTTCCCGCTCCTCCACAGGCAATGACGGGAATGGAAGCACGCTCAACAACAAATCGAATGAGGTCAAGATCGTATCCCTTCATCTTCCCGTCACAGTCAATCGAATTGATGAAAAATTCACCCGCACCCATTTCCTGACAGACTGCGATATGTTCATCCAGGGATATTTCCCACTGCAACCTTCCTGAATGCGAAAAAAGAACGTACCGGCCCTTTATTAGGCGGACATCCAATCCAACAACAATACACTGGCTGCCGAATTCTACCGCACCTTCCCGTATCAGAAACGGATTTTCCAATGCAGCAGTCGTTACGACAACTTTATCAGCCCCATTTTTCAGAAGACGATGCATTCCATTTACAGACCGTACTCCCCCGCCGATAGCCAGGGGCATAAAACACTCCTTTGATACGTCAGAAATTATGCTGATGTTGGTTTCCCTATTCTCTGAAGTTGCGTCTATGTCAAGAAAAACCAGTTCGTCCACCAGCTGGGAGTTGTAGACCCGAGAAGCAAAAACAGGATCTCCAGTATCCCTGTAGTCGGAAAAAGAGATCCCTTTGACCATCCGACCGCCCCGAAGAAGCAGAACAGGTATGAGCCTGGTTTTCAGCATTCTGCCGTCCCTTCCTCCAGAAAATTCTTCAATATACGGAGTCCGTTCTTCTGGCTTTTTTCAGGGTGAAACTGTACACCCCACACATTCCCCGAGACGATAACAGAGGTGAAAGCTTCTCCGTAATTCGTGCTCCCCACTGCATGAGAAGGGTCATCAACTTCAAAAATAAAGGAGTGGGTGAAGTAGAAATCAACCCCTTCTTTCACCCCTTGGAAAATGGGATGCCGTTGTTTCCGGTTTACTCCGTTCCACCCGACGTGAGGAACCCGAAAACCATCTGGGGGAGACATCCGGCGTACTTTCCCGGGGATGAGATTCAGCCCCTCAATTTCGCCGTTCTCTGTCCCCAACGAAGCAAGAAGCTGCATCCCAAGACATATACCGAGTATCTTTCCTCCATGTGCTGCAAAGCCTCTCAAGGCTTCAGAAAAATTCCTCGATTTCAACTCGGTCATGCTGCTAAAGAATGAACCAACCCCCGGCAGGATGATTTTTTTGCAGTCATTTATCCTTCGCGGTGAATCGAGGACGCAGGGACTTTCTCCGAGGAATTTCAGAGCATTAAAAACGGATCCAATATTTCCCCGCCCTAGATCGATGACACCAATCATCCTCTTTTTCCTTCTCCTTCTTTACGGTTGTTCTCCCTATACCAGGAATCCATATCCTGGAGCCTCGTTTCGGGCAGCTCTCTTTCGAAATCCGGTTCCCAGGGAGCAACTGCGAACTTGGCGACAGTTTCGTTGAATTCTCTCTCCGTCATCCCCATATACTCGAGAAATACCTCAAGTGATGCCGGCTTGAAAGCATCGTATGCCTCAACTAATCTCTGCCCTTCCTCGGATGACATTCGGCCATTCCGAATCTCGAAGTTCACAAGCTGAGTCACGCGGCTGTAGCCTCGCTTCAAATATTTTACATAGTCCCGTGTTCCCTGCAGCCAGCATTCAACTTTGGCAAACTCGCCGTTAACATCTCTTGGAGCACTCTCAATATCGAGACCAACCCATCCCAGTTCGTCCATAATCATCCGTGTCTGTTTCCTGTAGTCCCACGGAATAAAACTACCCAGACATACGGAATAGCAACCGAGTTTTTTCAGTTCTTCCACCGTCGGATAGGTATATGGCAGAAGATCTCTTCGGTTAACTGGGAAATCGTCACCGCTAATCATTCCGTACATATCCTCTGCTGTAATCCCCAGGTTGCGTACCATGTTGAACTTTTCTTCGTCCTCGAATTCAATGTCATCGCCTTCGTAAGTGTAGTAGGCCGAAAGTTCAGAAAGGGGTTCACCCCAGATGACTAACGGAACATTAAAACGTACTGCGATTCGGAGAGGAAAAGAATAGACGCCAGTATGACAGTGCCAGCAGAAATCCGTTTTTCTGTCGAAGGACTCCTTCATCAGGCGTTTTACAATAGTCCAGTTCGGTCTGAAATCGATGAAATCCACTCCAAGTTTCCGCAGCGTCCTGTTGACATTTTCTTCATGTCCCGGTCTGTAAAAGCCGTGGTTAAAGCGAACGACAAGGGGTTTGATCCCGTACTCCTTCATAAGATAATAGAGGGTGAAAGTACTGTCCTTGCCCCCACTAAAGGGAACTATACAGTCATAATCGTTTTTTCCCCTGTATTTTTCAATAATTGAATCGAACTGATTTTTTCTTTTTTTCCAGTCTATGTTTTGTTTCTTAAACTCACTGCCACGGCACATATTGCAGGACAAATCGTCTGCTGCAATTTCGAGGGTTTCATAGGTCTCAGGTAGGAGGCATCGTTTGCACTTTCTCAGAATACCGCTCATTGCACACTACTCCTTATCTGCAAGTTTTGCCCTGAACAGGGCTTCGCAAATTATGAAGTCATCCATATCGTCCACTTCAAAAGACTGGTATTTGGGCACTTCGTAACCTAGAGTCCGATCATGGTAAAAACTCCTCCGTCTCTTTAGGGCCTCTGTCCAGCTAATGTATACAGTGCCGTCGAGGAAAAAAAGAGGTGTTATATCCTGTCTTCTAACTACCGAGAAATCAGGAAGATACGGAACAATGAAACCCTCTTTTCGCTTTTTCATAAGAAACGCCGGGTGGTGCGCCTCGGTAAGCGAGACAGAAACGACACTTTCTGCCTCGGGCACCGAAAGGAGCCTCTCAAGAGCTCTGTCAATGTCATCCGGTCTACGCAGTGGTGATGTCGGTTCAAGCAAGACAAGAATATTGAACTCTTCGCCATGCCGCTCGAGATAATCGATCCCATGCAAGATCACGTCAATGCTTGAAGCAACATCAGTAGCCAGAGACTTGGGGCGGAGGAAGGGGACATGAGCACCTCCTTTGCGGGCAATTTCCGCAAATTCCTCAGAATCAGTGGATACAACGACTTTATCAACATACTTTGAAGAAAGACCATGTTCTACACTCCATTGGAGCAACGGTTTTCCGCAAAAGGGACGAATGTTTTTACCGGGTAATCCTTTACTACCGGCTCTTGCCGGAACAAGCGCAAGCACTGTTTTTTCAGAAATCATGAAACCATCTCCGTTTCAGAGTGCGGTTAAGATTCTTTTCTCTGTTCTTCGGTCGACATTCGGCGAAAAAAAGACACATTCAATGTTCTTTCCACTCCCTCTCGAGCCCGTCCACCAGACGCAGGATCTCCCGGTGGCGGGCGTAGCTGTAGCCCCGCTCTGCCGTTTCGCCGCTGACCAGGCGGAAAAAATGGCGCAACTCCTCAAGGTAAGGGCTTTCGCTGATGAATTGCGCATATCCCGCCTGCCGTTCAAGTTCCTTTTCGTCAAGCAGCGGATGGACCGGTTCTCCTGACGGGGAGAGATACCGGAGAGATTGGCTGTTTCCCTCCCACAGGATCGTTCCTTCCTCACCGCTGATCAGCAGATTCCTGACCGCCTTCCTGGAGACGCAGTCAAGAGTGAAACTCCCCGTGGTTCCGTCGCCGTGGCGCAGAAGGACCTGGCAAGTATCGGGGTACGGCAGGTTCAGGGAGCTTGTCCGGGACCAGGAGCAGCTGAAGTCCGTCACTTTTCCGAAGCACTCCGTCAGCCATGGCAGCTCGATGCACAGAATTTCCCGGATGGCGTTCGTCCGGGGCGAGCCGACGAAAAACTCGTCATACTTTTCCCATGGGTGCCAGTCCGGCAAGTACTGCCCTACGTGGTAGGTATAAAACTTCCTCGCCCCCGTCTTCCCGTGGTTTCCGATGATCCAGCGGTTCTCCGAGCGGTAGAGGGGAGTCGAGGAGAGAAAGGCCACGGGAAATCCATTTTCCTCGAAGGGCAAAATAGCGTCATACCCGTCATCCAGAAGGTCAAGCTCGGAGAAGGTGTGGATGCCCTTCTCCAGGGCCGAATGAATACTGAGCGCGTGGGCGTCCGGGGGTGTGGAAACTATCAGGACATCGGGGGAAAAATCGGCAAGACCGCCTTCAAAAGATTCATATACGGTACAGCCGTAAGAGCGGGATACATCGTCCCGTCTGTCCTGCCTGGCATCCAGGACAGCTATATCCATCTCCGGGAAGAAACGGCGCACCAGGCGAAGCCGCCGCTTCCCCATCGACCCGAGCCCGGCAATAAAGCACTTCATCGCTTCAGTCCCGCCTTTTCCAAAAACAAAGCATTCTTCATTGGGACTTTCTCCCTCTTCTCCACGCTCATCGGAAACACCATTGCCTCCACCGTCATTTTTTTCTCGGTTTAGCAGGCACTCCGGTAACCGTCTCTTCTTTCTCCACGTCCCGGAGGACTACCGCCCCGGCCCCGACGACAGCTTTCTGCCCTACGATTACCCCGGGAAGGAGAACCGCGCCGGCTCCGATGAACGCACCTTCCTTAACCCGGGTATTTCCGCACAGGATGGCTCCCGGACCGATAAAACTGCCGGCTTCCACACTGCAGTCATGTTCGAGAACAGCCCGGGTGTTCACCACGGAGTTCTCGCCGACGGCCGCGTTTCGCTGCAAGACCGATCCCGCCATTATCTGGCTTCCTTCCTCGAGATTCACCGCCGGAGAAAGAACAGCTGACGGATGGACCAGTGAAAGAAAAGAATAGCCTTGAGCCCTGAACCTGCGGAAGAGATCATTCCGCAGCGTCTTCCCCGGAACAGCGCCGACACCGTTCACCAGGACAATTGCTTCCGTAGGCATGGAAAGGACAAAATCATCGTCTCCAAGCACGGGGATGCCTTCCCAGGTCTCCCCCGGATGTTTCTCGGGATCAATGACTCCCATGGGACATATTCCGCTGGCCAGGAGGAGATCCAGCACCACCGAGGCATGTCCTCCCGCCCCGAGAATCAACACCCTGGCCGAAAGGTTATTCATTGATGCCTTCATCGGGTTCATAGTCTTTCCCCGCCGTCCTGCCGAGCAATTCCCAGAATTGAAAGGGGGACATACCGTTGCCGGGCCGCTTGAAGGCCAGGTTATCGCTTGTGAATATTTCCCCTTTCCTTACCGGCCGTGACGCTACGATGCTCTTTCTCACCAACTCCCTGGTATCCCATTCCGACGGGGAGGGCACCTTTGCTTCGGTCCCGAGTGAACGCTCCGCCAAACGCACTTCCTTAACCAAACGGGAAAACAAAACCGGATCAAGGGATGCCCTGTGGTCAGGGCCTGCCTGTTCCCGATCCAGTGTAAAATGTTTCTCAATTATGCAGGCGCCGAGAGCCACGGCTGCGATCGAGACCGCCGTTCCCTCGGTGTGATCCGAGTATCCTACCGGAAGGCGGAAAGCGTTCCTTAATGTGACCATTGCCTTGAGGTTGACTTCGTCCACAGGAGCCGGATATTCGGAAGTACAGTGCAGCAGTAAGACTTTGTTCATCAGGGCGGCGCGGCCTTCTCCCGACGCAAAAGCACGAAGAAAAGAACCGGGGGATGGAGCACAGTGAGGTTCCGTATAACCGAAGGCGAGACATGAAAGGGCTGTCTCGACCTCGCCGATGGTGGCCATGCCTGTAGAGAGGATGATGGATACTCCTTTCCGGGCGGCACTAAGCAGGAGAGGACCATTGGTTATCTCACCCGATCCGAGTTTGACCGTCTTCATTCCAAGGCAGTCCGTCAAAAAGTCGAGACTCCCCTGGTCGAATGGACTTGAGAGAAATTCAATTCCTCTCTTTCTGCACCGTTCAAGGAGCGCTTCATGAATCACAGGGGACAGTTCGAGCTTTGAGAGCATTTCCCACTGGGTTTCTTTTTCACCGGTCGTTTTTTTCTGGTACTCCGCCTTGGGCGCATTTTTCCGGACAAGGGCCGTCGCGGAAAACGTCTGGAATTTTACCGCATCAGCCCCGGAGTCGGCTGCCGCGTCAATAAGCCGGAGAGCCGTTTCCGGTGAGCCGTTATGATTTACTCCGGCCTCGGCAATTATATAGGTTGTTTTCTTATTATCTTTCAAAAACATAGCCGTACCCCGCTTCACCAGAATAATCATGGAAACGTATGATTATTGAAGATTTGCTTTCGAAATGAAAAAGCTCTTTTTGAAGTTGATTTAGTCTTCCCCTTGTACCTTCAGGATGTCATTTGTATCTAATCTCGGCAAAGTAAGATAATCGTCTTTTCCCCAGAAAGCAAGGCGGGGTTCCGTCGTGAGGCCCAAAGAGCACCCTTTTTGCTTCAGCAGGCTGAGAACTGCTTCGTTGTATGCTCCGTATGGATAGCACATGATCCAGTTCCGTGTGTCACTTCCTATCTGTTGCAGGAAAGCAAGGGAGCGTTCAATCTCCCGCGTCAATTCCTCGTGAGATAAAGTGTCAAGCCAGTAATGATCGTATCCATGACTGCCGATATACATCCCGTTTCGCTTCAGGCACTCAACCTGTTCGGTCGTCATGTAAAGCTCCTGGGCAAAGGCAGCTTCATCTTTCGAAACAAACCTGGTAAATAAATCATCAATAATGGCGTCGCGGAAAACCTCGGGAAGATCCCGCTGGAGCATTCTCTTAATAAAAACAACATCAGCCGTGTCAAAACGACCGGGTTTTCTCAGGTTCTCGAGAAAGAACTCGCTCTTCGGCAGCGAAAAATCCGGTTGTGAGGTGTCCACAGCATCACAGATATGCTGCACGATTTGCCTCTTGTTTTGAACGCTCGCAAGAATAAAATGGATCTTATTGACAGATAAAAGTTTTCTCTCCAGGATACATTTCCCGGAAGGGAAGAAACAAGCCGGAATCTTTTCCTTGTCCAGGACAGGAAAAACATACTGAAAATGATCCAAGTAGCCGTCATCAAAGGTCAACAAGGCTGCGTTTTTCGGCAAATCACTGCCGTTTTCCCTGCATTCGAACAAATCCCGGGCAGACACGAAATAATAAAGCTTCTTCAGATAGGCCACCTGTTCTTTGAATGTCTCAAATGGAAGCCCTTTAATTTCCGGATATCTTGACCTTTTCAACTCTCTGACATAATGATACATCACTATCGTAAGGTTACTCATATTTTCTTCCTTTCCAGAAAGTGCATTTCCCTTCCGTGCCTGCCATTGCCCCGCTGCTTACAGATTGGGCCAGAAAAGCCCCTTTTACACTTTCATGACATGAAGCATGAACGTTGAAGCCTGCGTCAGCATCTGGGTATTATTTCTTCCAAAAGACTGGAGCATATTGGCAATCAAAGCATAAATATCATTATGGGCATCCTTGGTTTTCGGTGTAACTCCATGGATATTCACAGGATATATTTCAATGGGCTTCAATCCTCTTTCAGCCAGCTTCCTTATCAACTGGGCCGGGGTATATTGAAACCTAGTGTTCACTTCAACACCGGTACCCGGATGTTTTATTTCTCGGTCCTGCAAAGGAGCTATCTTTACATCATGAAGCGCTTCTTCGATATTCTGGGAAACAGACCATCGCACTGCTTCAGTCAGCAGCATTTCTGCCGCCCCTGAATCAATTTCCTGCGATGTGTATTCATTCAGGGAAAAAAGATTAAAGAGCCTGTTACGGGAACCGCAGACAAAAGAGCCGCCACGCTTTAGGCCCCGGGCAACCATTTCAAAAAAAAGCTCCAACTCTTCGTAGGAAATATACTCAATGAATCCATTGGCAGAAATCAAATCATATTCTTCATTTCCCATCGAAAAATCGAAAATTGATGCGTGGACGAAGTCCGCCTTAATCCCGCTTTCTTTTTTCATTTTCAGGATGGCCTGTTCTATCATCTCTTCGGCAAAATCAACCCCTACGGACGGGATACCCAGTTTTGCCGCCTGAACCACAAGGTCACCAGTGCCGCATCCTACATCGAGAAAGGAACGAACGGGAGCGTTTTCTTTCGCAACGGAAAGGACAAAATCATTTCTTTCACGAATAAGGTTAAAGGATTCAAAGTTTCTATCCTCCGCTTTCATTCCCCATTCTTCCGCAAATTTTCTAAAATATGCCTGCGTTTCTTTCTGTTGTTTCGTTGTCATTTTTTCACCGCCTTATCGCAGAAGTAAGATCAAAGGGTATGTTAAAAAAGTATTTCTGCTCAACAGTTTTCGTTGTTTTCAGGTATTCAATCATCAATCCGGCAGGGCTTCGAAGGTCAGATACTTTTGGTGCCGCCTTTCCACGGAACAAGGCCTGATGTACTGCTGCTTCCACACCGTCCGTCTTACAGGGACAGTCAGCAACCAAGTCGTCACGAAGGCGCCCTTTCTGCCTTCTCCCGATATTCACCGTCGGGACACCGAAGAGGGGCGCTTCCATGATGCCGCTCGAAGAATTGCCGATAACTGCGTCTGCTATCGAAAGCATACCCCAATACCGTCTCCTCCCAAGTGATTGTACAAATACCCGTTTTTCCGGAGCGAGGCTGCAGAATTCGATCATCCGCTCATTGATTATCCGTCCGTCCGTGTCGGCGTTGGCCCCGGTGAAGACCATAGTCGCCGACGGGAAGCGGTCCAGAGCCGAGAGGAGGCGTTTGATCTGCTCTTCTGCAGACAAAGGTGAGCGGGTTTCAGGGTGATAGGTTACGACGAAGAGGGGTGATGAAAGGTGAATGCCGAGATGCTGCTCCAGTTCATTCCTGGTCGGCAGTTCAGTCTCCCTGATCCCGTCGAGGCACGCCGGGCCGACGACGAAGACCGAATCGGGAACCTCCCCCATCTGGATCACACGCCGCCGGTAATCTTCATGAGCTACGAAGTGGAGAGAACTCATCTTGGTGATGGCGTGACGGAAGGCGTCGTCGTAGGCGCCGAGGGTGATCTCGCCACCATGTATGTGGGCGACGGGTATCCCCGCAAGAACTGCTGCAGCAGCGGCACCGAGCATCTCGTACCGGTCACCCAGAATGACCAGCATATCCGGCTTCAATTCATCAAGAGCGTCGGCAAAACCAATGATGCCGAGGCCGAGGGACTTGGTCACCGCAAGGGTTGAATCGCCGGAGAGCAGCATCTCCACCCGTTTGTGGATGGGAAAGCCGTCCTCCTCGATCTCCTTCCAGGTCAGGCCGAACTCGGGCGACAGATGCGCCCCGGTGACGATAATCTGCAGCTCCAGGTCCGGATCGTCCAGAATTTTCTTCATCAGCGGGCTGAGAAGACCGTATTCAGCCCTTGTGGCGGTTATGACGGCGATTTTCCGGGCCATTGCCTCACCTTCTCATGGAATGGACGGCATCACGGATAATCTCCGCCGCCCGAAGGGTGGATTCTTCATCGTTGACCGTGGAAGCGGGAAGGTTGATGCCCTGTTCGAAGATACGTTCGGCCTCAGGATAGGAAAACCTGCAGCAGTCTCTCAGGTAAGGGTACGTATGCAGGGGAGAAAAGAGCCTCCGGGTGGGAACCCCTTTTTCCCGAAGTTTTTCCTGAAGCTCCGCAATGACGCCGCCGGAAAGGGTGAATGACGGAAGCCACCAGGCACTCTGCGCTCCCGGAAGCTCTTTCTGGAATTCCACCTCCGGAAGGCCGGCAAGGACTTCCCGGTAGATCCGGGCAAAGGTCCGCTTCTTTTCCAGGAAAAGGTCGATGCGCTCCATCTGGGCGAGGCCGAGGGCGGCCTCGAGGTTCGTCATCCGGTAGTTGTACCCCATTTCAGGGTGAAAATATCCCTTTGACGCATCCCGTGCCTGGTTGACGAGAAAGCGGATATGGTTGATCCGCTCCCTGTCACGGGCAACGACCATACCTCCCCCGCCGGTAGTGATAAGCTTGTTTCCGTTGAAGCTGAAACAGCCGAAATTCCCCAGGGTTCCGGAGGGTTTGCCTTTCCACGTTCCTCCCAGGCTCTCGGTGGCGTCTTCGATGATGACGAGTCCCCGCTCTTCCGCAATCCTTCCCAGTTTGTCCATATCGCAGAGGTTGCCGTAGAGGTGGACGGGCAGAATCGCCCGGGTTCTGGGCGTAACAGCCGCTTCCGTCAGTCCGGGGTCAAGGGTCCAGGTTTCGGGGTCCACGTCAACAAGCACAGGAGTTGCCCCGGTGTACAGGACCGGGTTGACCGAAGCTGCAAAGGAAAAGGCGGGCACGATGACCTCGTCCCCTGGTCCCACCCCTGCCTCGGCGAGGGCGATGTGAAGGGCTGCTGTACCGCTCTGGACCGAGACGCATTCCTCCGTCCCGAGGTACCGGGCAAACCGCTGCTCGAACTCCGGCACAAAGGGGCCTGCGGTGGAAACATAGGTTGAATCCACGCACTCCATGAGCTTTGCCTTTTCCGCCCCTCCGAGGTTCGGTGCATCAAGAAGCAGGAACATGTCGTTCACCTTCTATACGTTATAGATGCCGCTCTTGTAGAGCGCCCTGCGGTCATTCATCCATTCGATGGTTCGCTTCAGGCCTTCCTCGAGGGAAACAACGGCCTTCCACCCTGTGAGGGCGTTCATCTTCGACGGATTTGAAAGCAGCCGCTCCACCTCGCTCTTCTCAGGGCGGACCCGCTGTTCATCGGATGTTATACGGAAATGCTTTCCCAGAATTTTCCCGATGAGCAGGGCGAGGTCTCCCATGGAAACTTCCGTGCCCGTGCCCAGGTTCAGTACCTCGCCCACGGCGCCGGGAGCTTCCGATGCGGCCAGGAATCCCCGGACCGTATCGTCCACGAAGGTCAGGTCCCGGGTTGGGGAAAGGTTCCCCAGGGAGATTTCCTCTTTTCCGTCAAGGAGCTGGCTGATGATGGTGGGGATGATAGCCCGCGCCGACTGCCTTGGGCCGTAGGTGTTGAAGGGCCGGACCACCGTCACGGGAAGGCCGAAGGAGCGACAATAGGAGAGGGCGAGATAATCCGCCGAGGCCTTGGTGGCTGAATAGGGAGACTGGGGGGTTATGGGATGTCCTTCGTCGATGGGGACATATCGGGCCGTTCCGTAGACCTCACTTGTGGAGGTGTGGATCACCCGCTCAACTCCGCACTCCCGGGCGGCCTGGAGGACGTTGTAGGTCCCCTCCACGTTGGTCTTCACATAGGCCAGGGGAGAAACATAGGAATAGGGGATGCCTATGAGGGCCGCTAGGTGAAAGACCCTTTCACAGCCATGAACGGCCTGCCGAACGAGGTCGAAATCACGGATATCTCCCGAAAGGATTTCCATTTCTTTGGCGTATTCGGCCCCCTCGAGCCATCCCCAGGAATTTTTCGAGTTGTACCGCAGAAAGGCCCGAACTTCGTGGCCCTGCTCGGCCAGTTTTTCTGCCAGGCGAGATCCGATGAATCCCCCCGCTCCTGTGACACATATCTTCATGCGGCTTCCCCCATAATGGACTGTTCCGGAAAATTTTAATCCCTTTCCAGTATCGTCCGTTTGAGGGAAAAAATAAAGAGGCGGCCGCTTCTGCGGGCGCCTCGGGCAGTACATCGCAAATATCAGGCATTCACATCGAGAAGGGCGCCGAAAAGCTCCCTGATATTCTCCATGAAACGGACCACTTCGTCGGGCGGAATCTTCCGGACCACTTCGTCCTTCGAGGTATCGATGACCGACACCTGGTAGACATCCGCCTCCTTCTTGTACTCGTACTTCAGGCTCCGGTCGAAGGCCACCGCCAGCTTGTTTGCCTGGTCCACGGCGTCCTGCACCTGCTTTTCCGATACCGGTCTGACCGGAGGTTCCGCAGTCTTTTTCAGCGGAGGAACTTCGGAAACTTTACCAACAGCCCCGCCGCCGGTCGGAACCTTGTCCGGTGAAACCTGTGAAACAGCTGAACGAAGTATTTCCATTATTGCACCTCCCTGTCTCTAGTAAAAAGAGGGGAGAAAATCTCCCCTCTTTTTCTGAAGCGTGCTAGAGATTTACCGGAGGAGCTGCAGCACGTTCTGGGGAAGCTGGTTCGCCTGGGCAAGCATGGAGTTGCCGGCCTGCATCAGGATGTTCAGCTTCGTGAAGTTCATCATTTCCTTCGCCATGTCGAGGTCGCGGATGCGGCTCTCGGCTGCCTGGAGGTTCGTGCCGGCTACGGTCAGGTTGTTGATGGTGTGCTCCAGCCTGTTCTGGTAGGCGCCGAGCTTTGCCCTCTGGCCGGAGACCCGGTCGATGGCGCTGTCGATGACGGTGATGGAGCGGGCTGCGGACTCGCGGTCGGTGACAAGCACGTTGTTGATGCCAAGAGCCTTGGCACTCATGTCGCCGATATCGATGCCCATGTCTTCCTTCTCATTGGCGCCGATCTGGAAGACGGTGGTGTTGTCCGCAAGGTGAAGGACTGTCTCGTAAATGCCGGAATCCCGTGTAAGCCTGAAGCCCTTGGCGCTCTCGGACCACTCCAGCTTGGTGTTGGCCATGGCGTCGAACTCCACGTCCACATTCTTGTGGACCACTCCGTAGAGCATGTTGCCGGTGACCTTCACGTTGGAGGCGACAGTGGCCCCGCTGTGGGCATCGTTGATGCTCACCCGGTACTGACTCTCCCTGGAGTTTTGGATCACGTTGAGGCTGAGGGCCTTGATGATGTCCTCGTCGCCAGCGAAATTCAGCTCGCCCGCCTTGCCGGCGATGGCGGAACGGATAACGAATGTGCCTTCCACGGATTCAGGGGTATTGAAAGTTGACGTTTCTATAAAGTCCACGAAGCGATCGGTGTGGCTGTCGAGGTACTGGGCCTGACCGAGACCAAAGGCGACTGCGCTGTTGAGTTTGAACTCGATGTCCCGAAGGGTGTCGGTGGAGTTCAGAGTAACAACTGCCTGCTTCCCGTCTCCCTGGGTGATGGTGATGTTCTGGGGGTCTTCGATCATGAACCTGCCGTTGGCATCCCAGAACTTGTCAAGGTCGCGGAGCTGCACGTCTCCCTTGGCAACCTGGCCTACGTAGGCGGCCTCAAAACCAGCGAGGAAGGCAGCGGCAGCGGTGTAATTATTATTGAACTGAAGGACAATGTCTGACTCGTAGAGAGTACCATTCGCCGTGTTCAGGTAGAAGTTTCGGAAGTGAACATCGTTTCCAGCCACAGCAGATGATTCAAGGTTGAAGGTTCTGTTTTTTAGATCTGTCGCAGCGGTGGTCCCCCATTGCCCAAACCATTCGGGATTTGTCTTCCCGGAGATGACCACTGCCGCAGTTGGGGCAGAAGTTGCACCTGTACCAACAAAGCCCAGAACAATCTTATGACCAATTTCGTAGTCTTGCGCTCCGTTGGCTCCAGCAACGGCGATGGCCATAGTGCTGGTTCCGATGCCCAGAGAGGAAAGAGATGCTCCCGCCGAACCAACCAGAAGGTTGTCATTCACTTTAGTATCCACTGTGCCGTCTGAATTTAGAATATTGCTCGTTGCTCTGAAGGTGACTATGTTGGTGGCGGTATTAACGGCAACAACTTCCAAAAAGATTGACGCTCCTCCAACCGCTACAGAAGACCCCGCAGCGTCAAGAGTCAAAGCTGCTGTAGTGCCAAACTGCTGCTGAGCCGACAAAACCTGGCCAATTACTTCCCCAGTACGTATAATATTGTAAGTTCCTGCAGGAAGACTATCCACCCGGACACTCTGGATTCCGGCTTCCTCATTCTTCGAAACGTTCATGATCACGTTCTCGTGCTTGATCTTGAAGATGTCACTCTTCTGGATTGCGGCTTCGCCGGGGTCGGCAATGATGCTGATCTTGAAGTTTCCTTCCGCAGCGGACTTCTGGCCGAACTGGTCTACCTGGCGCAGAGCGCCCCGGACAAGGGCTTTAGTCTCGAGTTTATCTGCGGACCAGAGCACAGAAGCGCTGCCGTCAAGCAGCTTCTTTTTGTTGAACTGGGTGGTGGTGGCGATCCTGGTGACTTCTTCCTTCAGCTGGTCCACTTCGAGCTGGATGTAGCTCCGGTCCTGACTGGTGAGGGTGTCGTTGGCAGCCTGGACTGAAAGCTCGCGCATGCGCTGGAGGATGGAGTGGGTCTCGTTCAGCGCGCCTTCGGCCGTCTGGATCATGGAGATGCCGTCCTGGCTGTTCCGCACGGCCTGATCGAGGCCGCGGACCTGGGCGCGCATCTTCTCGCTGATGGCGAGGCCTGCGGCGTCGTCAGCAGCGCTGTTGATCCGAAGACCGGTGGAAAGCTTCTCAATGGACTTCTGAAGGGAAGCGTTGGTAGAAGAAACGGAATTATAGGCGAAAAGCGCAGGGATGTTGTGGTAAATTCTCATATTTGTGACCTCCTTGTGTGTTCCTCAGGACAGCATCCTTACTGTCCATTTGAAATGATGGTACGTTCCTTACTTATCTCTTTTGGATCTCATCCGTTCATTGGTTATCCATTTCTGCCCCCCTTCTGTATCATTTTTTTGATTATCGGCCATCAAACTCATTTCCTAAAGCTTTTTGGTCAGAGAAAAAAGCGAACTGGGTTTTAGGTTTCTGGCGATTGTTCATCTTGAACATAACCTACCTCAATCCCACGTTCCCGCAGATAACTGGCCCACCCGGTCGGCCAAAGAAAACCCAAGGAGGCAAGTAGATTTTGTTTATCGAGTAAAAAGGCTAACGCATCACTACATGCTTGATCAACTGCCGTATCAACTGCCCCCCTGCAATCAAGGGCTGTTTTCGCCAACCATTGCATGTACGGAAAAACCTGATTGGGAATTTTCTCCAGGAATTCTCCCATCTTCATCACCCAAGCAAAGGTCTCAGGAAGATTTTGAGAAGCGAGAGCTTTTTGGGCTCGATTTCGGTAAGACAACAGTGTCCTTTCTTCACAGGAAGGCAGGATACGAAACAGCCCGTCCATAAAGTCTCTTTGCATATCAAGCAAGCGACTCTTCTCCAGTTCAACCTGTTGAACCATTTCGGGGGCACGCTCAGGGATATTTTGCAAAAGGGAAAGGGCAAATTCAAAGCGAGGTTCTCGAATCAAATCGTGAACCGATTCCATTTTTGCCCAGTCAAACAGAAATTGCACCACGGTATCCGCCACCGCTTCTTTTCCTTCAAGCATTGCGTATGCACGTTGCATAAATCGACACGCTTCAAAAGGCCTTCCCTGAAGAATAAGGAAACGGGCCAGATTCCACAAATCCTGAGGCGCAACGTCTTCATGACGAATCATGTCTACACGATTTAGAAGATATGACAGGGCAATTCCCTTCTCGAAAAGCATATTCTGCGGTCCATTGCCCTCAAAGAATCCTGCAAGAACAGAAGGGATCTCTCTTACCACCTCGTTTTCGTTTAAGGACGAGTAGGACTCCAAAACAGACCAAATCCGGGGATTACACACAGTCTCCATGTACGACAACCATTGCCTGAGAAAACGTACGTTGACCCTGTGGGAAGCAATGATCCCCCGATGCACTTCTTCCCAATCCCTGATTTGTTCCATTGTGTCCAGGAAACGGTTCTTTGCCAGCGATGAGCCTGCAATATGGGTGTAGCTTTGCCCGATAAAGGCAAGAGCCTTATGGGATGCATGAATTTGATCCAAAAGAGTGGCGGCTTTTATTGCATGATTTCTACGACGATCCGGCAACAGGGCAGGAGCAACGGCACGATCAACTTCTTTTTCCATTTCTTCAATAAGGCCATCGCATAGAGACAAGCCGGCCTTAGCCACATCCAGTCTCCCTGCAAGTTCTTTTTGATATTCCACAAAGTTGCCTTTGGAAGCAGACTGTAATTGAATTCTGCCGGAAAGAGGGGGAACGGATTCCTCCGTTCTCTGTTCCTCCAGGAAACGGGAAAGGGGGAGAGCCGTAGTTCCTGTTATGGACGCTCCCGCCTCCGAGCATTGAAACACTCTCCCTTCTTCCACATGATCCAGAAAACGCTCAAAAATCTGCAAATAATAAAACCACATCTGGTGAGTCTTTACTAGACCGCCATTGACTCCCGGGATTTCCCGCTTTATTAACGCTCGTTCTCGAGCAATTCCCTCCGGAGTTGCAGAAGCGGCATCTTCAATATGGGTAGTCTCTCCATCCTCGGCAAAGGCCAAATCCTGTCCGATGAGGGCAACAGCCGGCGCGCCCAACACCAGTGCGACATTCATGGCCATATGGGCAACGCACATTCCGGAGAGGAGAAGATTCATTCCCAGAACCTCATGAACGAGCCATCTGTCTGCCGGACTGTCCATCTTGCCAACGACAAAAACAGGTCCCGGCCACCTTCCCGCGGTCTGAGGCTCACTGACGGACTGACTTACCAGCAGAATATCCCGGCATTCGTCATAAAACTCCTCAAGAACATTCGGAACCCAGACGTCATACATGAGATTGCGTTCTATCGTTACGACAATATGCGGACGAATTCCTCTCCTGAGGAGAGAGATCAGGGACGAATCGCAGGATACGATGAGGAATTGATCTTCTTTTCCTTTCAGCAGATCAACATTCTTTTTTAAGGAAGGACCAGAAGCTACACAGATTGCAGGGCGTCCGCCAAAGGCTTCCTTCAAATTTGAGAAAGAAGGCCCTCTGAGTATCCACGGAGTATTAAGCGCACCATGCCGGATCCCAAGCAAGGTGTCTTCCGGAGAATTCCCCAATTGTTCTGCATAATATCTGATGCTCTCCCAAAACGATTTAAAAAGTCTTGAACGGCTATTTTCCTGATCCTTTTCAAGCAACCCGCGATGGTTGATTTCCCTGGACTGTAAAAGCGGAAAAATGCCGATCGGAGTAACATTATGAAACATGGCCTCATCAATGAGGGATCTCTCATCATAGGCGATAAAGCTAATTCGCGCAGACTGGGGAGCAGCGTGAAAAACAGAGGTCACTGATAGAGTCAAAAGAAGAAGGCGTACATCCGGTTCCAGAACGACAATTGAAAGGGCGTCCTTTGCGATACCCCGCAATACGTGAAAAAGGTACGGGGGATATCCAATACCCTGCACAAGATAACAGTAGGAATCGTCCTCAGTTTTATTTCTGGATGGAAGAACCGGTGTAGTATCGAAAAAAGGAGCGTCCTCCTCCACTTTCACCCATCGTCCTGAAGATGTTTCCCGAACTTCCGCTAAGGGGAGCCGGTCAATGGAATCCAGTTCCTGCCGGAGGCGGGCGGCGAGCTTCGGCTGGGATTTCTCCAGGGTCCGGAGATTCTGTTCCAGGAGTGCGGGGATGTCTTTCATTTCGGGTCTCCTCCGTTTGAATCGTCCTCCCTGCGGAGGAGGGTTTTGAGCACGTCCATGGCTTGGGGGGCCGCCTTGACCGATTCGAGATTCGTTTTGGCTACCTCGGCAAGGAGTTCCATACGGAAGACGGGCACGTTCCGGGGGGCGTTGATGCCGATGCGCACCGTGTCTCCCCGGACTTCGATGACGGATATTTCGATGTCGTCCCCTATGCGGATGGCCTCGCCGGGCTTGCGGCTGAGCACAAGCATGATGCTACGCTCCCGGGGCGGCGTCGGCGGTGGTTTCGGAGGCCGCTTTCAGGCGCATGGATTCCCTCATGGTGTCGCTGAGGACGGGAGTGCGGACGTCGTACTCTTCGTTCTGGGCGATGACCTGGCAGGCGATGCGCTTTTTGTGGTTGATCACCACGGGCGCCCGGAGGTTGGCCGTCATGTCCCACGGCGCCGCCGGAGGGATGGAAAGGACGATCAGGAGGGCCAGGTCGGCCACGTCCGTGGTTTCAAGCAAGGCGATCTCCCCTTCGGGAAGGCGGGCGTTGTAGTTGGACTTCACCGTCTGGGGGACGACCACGGGCAGGGCCACGTCGCCGTCGGAGAGGCTCTGCAGCCACTTGATGGGGCTGTCGTCTTCCCCGGCCAGAGCCCATTTTTTGTGGGTTTCAAACCCGGGTATCCCCTTGGGGAAATGGATCAGGTCTTCGTCGTTGACGGTGAACCGGCCGAAGCGGGTGGTTTCTATTTTTTCGGGCACGAAAGGCACCTCCGGAGTACGAAATCTTTTGTTATATATTTTCTGGTGCAGGGGAGTGCAAAAACAAAAGCGAGATCCTCACGTCGCTGCGCTCCTCGGGATGACAGGTTACCGGGTGTCATCCTGAGCGGAGCGAAGGATCTGCTCTTGATTCTGAAGAGCCTCAAAAACGAGATCCTTCGGCAAAACGCCCTCAGGTTGACAAGCAAAAAACAAAAGCGAGATCCTTCCCCTCCGGGGACGCGATCGGGCAAAAAACGCCCTCAGGATGACAGCAAAAGCAGAATCGAGATCCTTCCACTGCGGGGATGCTGCGCGATCGCGATCATATTCGTTCGAAAAAATGACTACAAAAGAGAACGTTTGCCCAGAATCCGGCGATACAGGAAAGACCGTAAATCCCGGCGGCCATCCACAATAGCGACTACGTTCACCCTGCTCTCGACGACCGTTTAAAAAATCCGGTAAGGTTTGAAGAAGACCTCCCGGTAATCATTGAGCCCCAGATCAAGCAGCTCTACTGGTGTGACGCCTCGAAAAGGGAAAGCAACGAGGCGTTCGAAAGCACTTTCTATACTGGCCAGTACGTATTCAGCTTTAGCAGGATCATCGTGCGAGGCTATGAACTCACAGATTTCGCACAGGTCTTGCGCTGCATCATCCGTCAGAAAAACTTCATAAATCATCGATGATCTTTCAGGTTTACTCTGAGTTCAGAGACCACCTCTGCCGCCGGGCGTACCCGCCCTTCTTCGATTTGCTTCCTACCCAGGGAGAGGATCTTGAGAAGCGCGAGAGTTTCCTGGGTACGTTCGAATTCCTCTATGTCCTGAACTACAGCTTTGGCTTCTCCGTCACGGGTTATGATCAAAGGTCCGCCTCGTTCACTCAGGGTGCGGACTATCTCGTCGGCGTTTTCTTTCAGGTAACCTACAGGTTTCACGTTGGCCGCTAATTTCATGAAGTCTCCCTCCTTTATCTATTGCTCAGGGGATCTTCTTATTGATTGAATTGTATCACATTCGAAGGGGCGGATGATGCTTGGACAACATCGAAATCCTCCCCCTGCGGGATGTTTTCTGATCGCGTACTCTGAAAGAGAAGCCAGCCCGAGATCCTCACGTCGCTTCGCTCCTCAGGATGACAGGGCAGGGGCAAAATCAAGCCCGAGATCCCTCCCCTGCGGGGATGCTGCGCGATCACTTCGTTCGGGATGACAACCTAAAACCGAGATTCTCCTCCGGTGGGGATACTCCCTCCGCTTCGCTCTGGGTGCTGCGCGAGCGCGATCACATTCTTCGGGTTAACAAAAAAACACAAGAGTTCAATATTGCAACTCGCTCTTAAGAAATCGCCCTTTGAAAGAGCAGAGTCTGATTAAATAAGCCTTGCCAAATCTTCTTTCAAAGCGGGAAGCTTGTTTACGGCCACGTCCCACACTATCCTATAGTCTACTCCGAAATAGTCATGAATAAGACGGTCGCGCATTCCAGCGAACTTTTTCCACTCGATTTCCGGGTGTTCCATCTTGAATTCCAAAGGTATTTTCTTTGCAGCTTCGCCGATTATTTCCAGGCTTCTGACTACTGCCCGTTTCAGAACCGGCTGTGCGTAAAACTCATCCCAACTGAGATGGGCGGTGTTGTCAATCACGAATCGTATTTCTTCCACCATGTGGAGCAGGTATTCACGCTGCGACATGAAACAGCTCCACTTCTTTCAGTACCGTGGGCAATATATAGGGGCTCATCGCTTCCGGCGTGATTATTTCCACTTTACGGCCGAACAGGGATTCCAGGAGAAAGGCGAGATCCATAAAATTATCGAATGTTCGCTTCTCTTCCTCGAATTCCACCAGAAGGTCCACATCGCTTTCGTCATTCTGCTCACCCCTGGCGAATGAACCGAAAAGGCCTATGGAGACAACGCCCAGAGTTGAGAGGTCGTTTCGGACCGTCTCCAGGGTGGCAAATATGGTCTTTTTGTCTTCCACCGGCCGTTGAGCAGTCATTCTCTTCAGCTCCTTTGCTGTGGAACAGTGGTACTGAACCAGATCCTCACGTCGCTGCGCTCCTCAGGATGACAAGCAGAAGCAGAAGCGAGATCCCTCGCTGCGCTCGGGATGACAACCTAAGGGCGAGATCCTTCGGCCATGAAACCGGCCTCAGGATGACAAGCAAAAAACAAAAGCGAGATCCTTCCCCTCCGGGGACGCGATCGGGCAAAAAACGCCCTCAGGATGACAAATCCGGAGGCGTCCTCAGGAGAACCCAGTCTATTCTACCTCAAAAAGTCCACGAGGGTGGGCTGGACGATCTTGGCGATGACGGCAAGGCTGGACTGGTAAATGGCCTGGGCCATGGCGAACTTGGTGCTGGTTTCCGCCATGTCGATGTCCGAGACCTTGCTGTAGAGCTCGGTGATGTAGATGTTGTTCTGCTTGAAGCGGCTCTGGTTGTTTTCGTACCGCTTGAGCAGCGCCCCCTGGGAGGTGCGGGACTTGAGCAGGGTGTCGATGAACTGGTCTATCTGGCCGAGCATGATGTTGCTCAGGCCTTCCCTGTCCTCGGCCTTGACGGAGTTGACCAGGTTGTCCAGCACGCCGAAGAAGTCGGTTTTCCTGGTGTCGGAGGCTGTCCGGACCACCACGTTCTGGTTGTACCGTGCCGATGGGGATCCGGCGCGGGAGGGCATGGCGGTGACGGTGCCGGTGAGGGCGGCCTGGGCGCTGCCGCTGACTTCGACGGAGTATCCCCTGGGGGAGGTGAGCACCAGGTACCGGGCTCCCCCGTCGTTCACGAGGCTTGCCCTGACGTCCTGTCCCTGGAAGCGGGCGTTGATGGCGGCGGCCACGTCCTCGATGTCAATGGCGCCGGAGTCGTTGCTGTCGAAGATGACGTTCAGGTCGATGGTGTGGGAGTACCCGTCCACCGAGATGGTGAGGAGATCGCCCGCGGCGGGGGCCCAGGCGGAAACGTCCGCGTCCCCCCGGAGGGCGTTGTCCATCTGAAGGACTGCCGAGGCCGCGTCCCCTTCCACGTCATAGAGAGAGACCGGGGAGCCGTCACGGGCGGCGATGCTGACCATGGCATTCGATCCCGTAGCGGGAAGCTCGGGGTCGAAGTAGTTCACGTCGAGCCAGTTTCCGGCGGCGCTGCGGATCTTGTCGGCGATGATTTTCGGCGTATCCCCTGCCGAGACGGCCACGTCCACGGTCCGGCCGAGGGATTCGATGCGGATGGTGCCGGCGCCCGAGGTGCTGTTGTCGGGGATGGGCATGCTCGTGATCCCCGAGGAAATGCCCATCTGCATGGCGATGCCCGCAGTGTAGGACGGCGAGAAGGACGGGTCGGAGATGGGGAGGTCCACTATTCGCAGGGATTCCCCGTTTTTGGCGTAGAGGGAGACCCGGCCTGAGGCGGCGTCGAGGACAGTGTACCCCAGGAGGGCTTCGCCGGCGGCGCCGTTGACCTGTTTCACGATCTGCTCCATGACCTTTGCCTGGTCCACCCTGGGCGGCGTGGACGACATGACCTCGTCGGGATAGAGCTTCACGGTGAAGTCTTCGCCGCCCACGGTGACCCGGACGAGGGCCGCCATGTTTGGGTCTACGCAGGGGATGGAGGGGAAGACGGTGTCCGTGCCGGTGTCGTCCCTGCTCTGAATCGCCGTGGAAAAGCCCAGGTCCAGGGCGTAGCCCGCCGTGTTCTTGTCGAAGACCACCAGGGGTTCGTTGGCCGAGGGACGGAGGATGAGGCGCTTCGTCAGTTCTTCCAGGCTGCCTGAGGTGCCGAGGCCGGCTTCGGTGTGGTCTTCCTGGACAATCACTTCGAGCCAGTCGCCCGCCACCTGGCGGATGCGCTCCGCAAGTTCGTCGATGGTGAGGTTGACGCCGCCGTTGATCTTGAGTTCGGCGTAGTTCCGGCCGCTTTCAAACCGGAGGTGGAGGTCGTTCCCTATGGCGATGAGCTCCCCGTCGCCGAACTGGCGGCTCTTGAGGGAGGTTTCCATGCCGAGGAGGGAGGCGAAGTCGATGTGGCTGTGGTCCACGGGGCGCTCCACGGGAAGGGAGGTCACGGTGACCGTGTCCTCGGTGGAGGCGGAGAAGAGTTCCCTGGCTGCCCCGGTGAGTTCCATGCTGAACTGCTTCCCGGGATCTGCGGCCGTGACGACGAGCCGGTCGCCGTCGGCGGAGACCCGGGCAGCGACACCGAGGACGGTAGTGAGCTTGCCCGCTATGGTGTCCAGGGTGTCCGTCCCGTCGATGGTGAAGGTGACGTCCTCGCCCTGCTGGAAGAAGACCCTGATGGTGCCGTCGGCGGGAGTCCAGGCCGAGGCGTCGAGGCCGAGGATGGTTTGGGCCTGCTGTACCCGGTCGGTGTCGGGCCACCCCGTCACCTGGATGGGTTCTCCCGTGTGGCTGGTGAAGACAAGCCGCTGGGTCCCGGCGGCCATGTTCTTTTCCACCGAGACGGAGAGCAGACGGCTGGCGTCCCCCATGTTCAGGCTCTCGTTGATCAGCTCGGCGATCCTGTCAAGGGTGAGGCCGTTGAGTTCCCCTGCATCGCGGAACCGGTTGTAGTCGGTGAGGTCGTCGATGCCGTTGATGTTTTCGTCGGTCCAGTCTTCCGAGAGGCGGACCTTGACGCTCCGGCTGCCCACGGCGATCTGGAGGATTTCGTCCCGGCCCGTCCAGGTGAAGTCGAGGGGGACCTCCACGCTGGTGAGGGTGTTGGAGGTGTACTCCACCGGGAAGATTTCCCGCCCGTGGAAGGACACGTCCCCGATGACGCCCTTTTCCATTTCGTAGCTCACCTTGCCGGTGTTGCCCATATAGACGACATTTCCGGAGGCGTCCCGCTCGAAGGGGCGGACGCCTGTGGACAGGCCGGAGAGAAGGTACCTGCCCTCCACGGAGTAGTTGGCCGTATTGCGGAGCTCTTCCTGGAGCTCCTTGATTTCCGCGCCGATGGCTTCCGTCTCGCCCGGGCCGAGGGCGCCGTTGCCGGCGTAGATGGTGAGCTCCCGGATGCGGTGGGCGATGTCCATCATCTGGTTGAAGGCCGTGTCGGTGTTGGAGAGCCACGTGATGGCGTCGTCCTGGTTGCGGATGTACTGGCCGTTTTCCAGTATGGCGGTCTGGAGGGAAAGCTCCCGGACCACGTCTATGGGGTTGTCCGACGGGCGGGAATGCTTTTTGCCCGTGGCAAGCTGGTGCTGGTATTCGAGCAGCCGGGACAGGTTGTTGTGCATGTCCGACAGCATAAGATTCTGGATCATGGGGTTGCTGACGCGCTGCATGGTTCTCCCTCCCCTAGCGGCCCACGATGCCCATGCCGTTGATGATCCGGTCGAGCATCTCGTCCACGGTGGTGATGTACCTGGCGATGGCGTTGAAGGCCTGCTGGAACTTGATGATGTCCATCATCTCTTCGTCGATGTTGACCCCCATGACCGACTGGCGCTGGTTGTTGATCTGGTTGATGAGGGCGTTCTGGTTTTTGAGCATGGTTTTCGCCCGGTCTCCCTGGGCGCCGAGGCTTGCGATGAAGGACTCGTAAAATTCGTTGAAGTCCGCGCTTCGGCTCTGGAGAACCTTGGTCTGCTTGAGCTGGGCCATGCGGAGGGCGTTGCTGCCGTCCCCGGAGCCGTTGGAGAAGCCGTTTCCGTCGCCCGAGGCTGCGGCGATGAGGCTGCGGTCCTCGTCGATCGCCCTGTTGATCTCCAGCAGGCGGCTTGCGCCGTACCGGACCGCTATGGGGTTGAAGTAGGCCACCCCTGTGGTGGTTTCGCTCTCCCCCACTCCGTAGCCGCCGTAGTGGAGGGCGTTCATCTCCTTGACGAGGCCGTAGGCCATTTCGTCCAGGACGTCGAGGAAGTCGAGGATGATGTCGTCCCGTGCCTCGAGGGCGCCCCTGATGGCCCCTCCCTTGACGTGGTGCCGCACGGTGATGTCCGATTCGCCCACGGCCCGAAGCTCCATCCGGATGCCCGGGGAGACTTCCTCGAGGGTGCTTGCGGAGTAGTCGTTCAGGACGGGTACCCGCCGGGCGTTCCGCACCATGTTGCTCTCGGAAAGATACAGTTTGCCGTCGAAGGTGAAGGCGGCGTCCCGGGCATATTCCCTGTAGTTCGTGCTGCCGTCGCCGTTGAGGAAGCCGAGGCGCTTGGCGATCTGGAGGCTGCCGTTTTCGTCGCCGAGGACGTTGATCCGGTGAGCTTCACCAGCCGCGTTGCTTTTCAGGGTGAGGAAATAGGTGTTGGTGGCGGCGTCGAGCTCGATGGAGGCATGGAGCCAGTTCTCCGGCTTCGTGAGGCCGTTTGAGGCGTCGGAGAAGGCGCTGTTGATCTTGTTCTTTATGGTCTCCAGGGTATCCTCCTCCACCACTTCGATGGAAACGGAAGGAGCGGAGTTTTCCATGCCGAGGGCCGACACGAGGCCGCCCTTGACGTCCGTTATGGAGAGAAGGTGGTTCAGGGTGCTGGAAAAGGTCATCTGGGTGCCGGCGCCGTTGAGGGTGACGCTGATCTCGCCGCCGAAACTGGTGCTCAGGAACCCCTGGAGGTCGGTGAGGGTGAGATCCGCGCCCGCGGACGACGCGGCATTGACGCCGTCGGAGAGATCCCACGTACCGGTTCCGGCGTTCCACGTCACGGAGATTTCCCGCTCGAAGGATCCTGCGGACACCCTGAAGGAGTGGCTTTCTCCGGGTATGCCCGAAGGAAGTGCTATGCCCCCGGTCAGAACGGAGGAGACGGACCTGGTGCCCTGGCTTCCCACCTGGAGGGTGAAGGTGCCCCTGAGGTTGAGGGCCTCCGTCATGGTCTCGGGCTTGATCCGGTCGGGGCAGGCGGACTCGCCGTAGCCCACGGACCAGGCGGATTCGGAGGCGAGCCGCTGGACGTTCACCGTGTGGATGGCCTCGGGAGCACCCTGCTCGATAGTTGCGAAGAGCACCGACGGGTTGGAGACGTGGTCGAAGAGGTTGTCCTCCACCTGTACGTCAAAGAAGCCGGTGTTTCCCGCCACGGGAACGGCCACAAGATGCCGGGTCTGGTCTCCCTGGACGAGGAGCTTGCCGCCGAGGTCGATTTTGAATTCCCCGTCCCCTTCGAGGCAGGGAGGGTTCACCGAGATGTCGATGAGCTTCGAGAGCTTGTCCACCAGAACGTCCCGCTTGTCCATGAGGTCGTTGGGGTTGCCCCCCACGCCCTGGACCTGCTTTATGGTGGTGTTGAGGCCGGCGATCTGGTCGATGAGGGTGTTGGCCTCGTCCACCATGAGTTTTATGTCCCTGTTGAGGGCGGTGCGGTATTCGTCATAATTCCTGACGAGCTGGCCGAGGTAGACGGTGAGGTTCTTGGTCTTCTCCACCATGTCCTCCCGGACGGCGGAGTCGTCGGGCCGCTTGCTGAGTTCCTGAAGGCTCGACCAGTAGGTGTCCAGGGCGGTCTTCAGACCGGCTCCCGCAGGCTCGTTGACGTAGACCTCCACCGTGGAGAGGGCGTTCTGGATCTGTTCCCAGTATCCCTTGACGGTCATTTCTTCCCTATACTGGATGTCGAGAAAGGCGTCCCGGAGACGGACAATGGCGTCGATCTGCACGCCGGTGCCGACCTGCCCCGGAATGTTGGGCCTGTTGAGGGCCGGGTTGGTGAAGGGGCTCGTGGTGGACGCCTCCACCCGCTGGCGGGAGTATCCCTCCACGTCGGCGTTGGAGATGTTGTGCCCCGCGGTCTCCATGCCGCGGCGGAAATAGTCCATGGCACGGCGTCCCATTTCAAGTCCGAAGAAGCTGTTCCACATGGCCGATGGCCCTCCTAACCCCGAAAATCCACTCCCGGCCGGGAGGGGTACATTCCCTGAAGCCGTCTCCATTCGGCGATCATCATGCCGCCGAGGCGCTGGTTTTCATCCACGAGACCCGCAAGGATCTGCATCTCCGACTGGAGCTTCCGGACGGCGAGCTCCAGGGCGGAGGCCGTTTCTTTCAACGAGGCGGCGTCGTCCCCCCGGAGGCGTTCGCAGATGGCGGAAACCTTCGGCTCGCAGGCGAGCTGGCCGGCCAGTTCCGCCGCCATTTTGGCCCTCTGGTTTTCCAGGGCTTCGGCGGAAAAGCCGAGGTTCTGCAGGTCCCGGAAGAGGTCCTGTAATAATTCGAGGCGCCCGTTCTGGAGCGCCTCTCGTTGCTGTACGGTGACATCCGCAAGAGCCCGCAGGGTTTCTGCCTGCCGGGCAAGCACGGCGCCCAGGGCAGCGGGAGAAGCCACCGTTATTCCTCCCCGTTCAGCAGGCCGGCGACGATAAGGCTCCGGGCGACCTTCTCGAGGTCGGGAGCGTAGGTCCCTTCCTGGATCTGCCTTCTGAAGCCTTCGACAAGATCTTCGCGGACGTCGGGAATCTTCTTCAGCTCGGCGGAAACCTTGGAGAGTTCCACTGCGAAGGAACTGAATTCCACTCCGTCCCTGCCCCCCTCTCCGGAGGCCGACTGGAGGCTTTTCTTGACGTTGATCTTGTTCACTGCTTTCGGTCCGTACACTCCAGGAATCTTCTCAATCATATCGATCACCCCGTACAGGAGAAACTTTTCTCTTCACAATGGTTATCGGACGACAATCATTCAGGCTTTAGGGGCTATGGTCCAGGCAAGGGCGAGAACCGCCTTTCCTCCTCCCAAGGCCGCGGCTTCGGCGGCCCGGAGCAGGGTGGTTCCCGTGGTGGAGACGTCGTCCACTATGACGGCTCTTTTTCCCTCAAGCTGCTTTCCCCGGGGAAGGATGGCTCCGGCGGGCATGCTCCTGCGCTCCCCTTCCTCAAGGGAAGTCTGGGCAGCCCGGAGGCCGTTCCACTGCAGCCCGTCCGCCACGGGCACGCCCCATTCCCGGGAAATTCCCTCGGCGAGGGCCTGGGACTGGTTGTACCCCCTTCCGCTGTCGGCATGGAGGGGTACGGGAACGAGGATATCGCAGAGGGGCCTCGGGAAGATCCTGCCGAGGGCATGGCCCATGGCGACGCCGAGGGGACGGTTGCGGCCGTATTTCAGCTCGAGGACGAGGTCCCGGAGGACCCCTTCGTGGATTCCTCCCGCCTCGAGGGTCAGGGAGCCGAGATCCGCCGGAAGGGGCGGCGCCAGAAGGGGCAGAAGGCAGGTGACGCATGCGGGCACCCCGAGGGCTCCGCAGAAAGGGCAGGCGGCAGGCCAGAGGAGGTGGGTTCCGAAGCGGAGGACCGCCTCAGGAATACTCAATGGGCCTCCGGAGAAGCATGAGGGCCCCTTCCTTCGGGGCGAACCCGTGGGGGGTGAGGAAGGAAGCGAGTTCGCTGGTATAGGTGATGATGAGGGGAATGTGCTTGATCGCCGGGTGGCCGAGGGCGTAATCCAGCAGCGAGGTGCCCACCTTCTTTCCCTGGTGGTCCGGGTGGACCATGATGTCCCAGAGGGAAGCACGGTAGACGAAGTCGGTGAGGACACGGCAAAAGGCCACAAGGTGGTCGTCGTGCCGGACGCTGAAGCACATGGAGGTGCCTTCCAGCATCCGGGCGATGTCGTCCTGGGAACGGCTCTTTCCCCACCGGGTGAACCGGTAGAGGTTCGCCAGCTCCTCCGGGGAGACGGCGTGCTTGCTGTCGTAGAAAAAGTACCCGCCGTTCATGCCCGGTCCTCGTCCGCAGGGCGGGCCGCAAGGGCCATGCCGCACACGATTTTCCGCAGGTCGGTCTTCCGGGCGTCCGACGAAACGGGAAGCTGCACCACCTGCCCCGTGCCGCAGCACGGGCAGATCCAGGTGGCCCTCGCCATGCCGTCCGCATCCGGGGTTCCGGCGATGACCTTCGATTCTCCGCAAACCTGGCACGCCACGATAAGCATTTTTCTGCCTCCAGCCTTTATTGTCCCTCCGCCGGGCGGAGATTGAGGGCCACCCGGACAGGGCCTTCCGTATATATGTCGTCCGCCGCGGCAATTTCCACGGTCAGCTTTGACTCCGCTTTCCGGATGGTTTCCACCGCCTCGAAAAATGCCGTGGCGTCCAGGGCACCCACCTTCCCTGTGGCAGGATCAGGCTTTATGGAGTCCTGGACGGCCTTTCTGTTCACCATGCGCAGGATAAGGTGAAGTTCCGCCTCGGCGTTCTCCCCTACCGCCCCGGGGTCCACGGTCTGGACGTAGAGGACTTCCCCTTTCCGGTAGACGAGCACGCTGTCGCTGACCTCGTAGGTTATCCTGATGTCCTCGCCGAACACGGCGTTTGCCTCAGCCACGGTCCGGATGAATTTCCGGCCCTGCTGTTCAGTGCAGGAGGCGATGCTTTCCATCTCCTTTTCGATGTCCACGGCAAGGACGATTTCCGACGGGCTCAGGCCGGTCCTGGCGGCGATGACGTATTCCGCCTGGCGCCGGAGCTCCTGGAAGATCTGCTCCACCTCCGACCGGCCGCTCATGGGTTCCACGGCCATCTGGCCGAGAATTTCCTTGGCGAAGACCGCAATGCGGCCGCTCCGTATCTGGATAAGGCCCTTCCGAAGCTCTTCCGCCTCGCTCTTGAGTTCCTCCACCGAGGCGCTGAGGGCTGTTTTTTCTTCTTCGAGCTGGTCCCGCTCTTTCTGGGTGGTGGAAAGGCTCTGCCGGATTTCATCGAGAAGGGGCTGGGCGGTGGCGAGTTCTTTCTGGACTGAGAGGAGTTTCTCCTCCTGTTCCTTGAGGCGCTTTTCGCTGTCCAGGAGGTTGATGGCCATGAGCTGGGATTCGCTCCTGCTTTCCTGGAGATCCCGGGTGAGGGACTGGAGCTGTCCCTGGATGAATTTCATGCTGAAGAGGGCGGTGCGGACATTTTCCGAGATGATGGTCATGGTGATCAGGATGGCGATGGAAATGAATACGCCCGTGATGGCGGTGATGAGGCGGCTGGTGTCCCGGGGCCGGAGGCCGAAGAGGGAGATGCGCTTTTTTCCTATGCGCATTCCCAGGACGTCGCCGAGGTACGCAAGAATGCCGCTGACGACGATCAGCGTGAGGATGAGTCTCCAGTTCATGTCGGACCAGAGTTGCAGCTGCATGGCGATCCTCCCGGCCGTTCCGGCTTGTCCGCCTTCCGGGGCGGAAGAGACCCCGAAAAAAACGGATGACTCGTCTATTATAGACGAGTCTCCCGGAATGGGCCACGAAATTTCACTGATTTCTGCCGGTGAGGGAAAGGAAACCGGGGATGCTTCTTTTCCTGTCATCCAGACGGCCTGATTTTCGCCGGATCGCGTCCCCGGAGGGGGAGGATCTGGGCTTGTCTCCGGAAAACCAACTGCGAGATCCTTCACTTCGTTCAGGATGACAAACCGGGATCCTCGCATTCGCTCGGGATGACGACCAAAGCGGCCATGAATCCGGATTCAGAATGACATAGAGGGTGTCATCCTGAGGCCGGGGTCATGGCCGATCTCGTCCCCGGAGGGGAAGGATCTCGGGGTTGTTTTGGGTTTGCTCAACTTGATTCTGAAAGCCCTAAAACCAGATCCTTCACTTCGTTCAGGATGACAAACCGGGATCCTCGCATTAGCTCGGGATGACAACCCAAGCGGCCGTGTATCCGGATTCAGAATGACAGAGAACCGGGTCTCAGAGGAGGTCCGGGAAGGGGCACGCCGCCATGGCCAGGGCAATTTCCTCCGCGGAGTGGAATTCTCCCCCGTTCATGCCGGGACAGGTCAGGGCGGCCTCGTCCCAGGCGTCACGGGAAGCGAGCAGGACGGGCCAGAAGGGAAAGAGCCTGCACTGGAGGGGACGGACAGGATAGATGCTGCACCGGTTTGTTTCCCCGTTATGAAAGACGCATTCGCCCCCGCTCTTTTCCTTCAGGCTCGGGGCGCGCCACCTGCCGGTGACGTAGCGGTTCCTGAACTCTTCGGTCCCGGTGCCGAGAAAGGCGGCCATGGCAGCCTCCTCTTCCGGGGTGAAATAGATGGCTCCCGGCTCACCCCGGCAGCACCTGCCGCATCCGAGGCAGGTGAACCGCAGGCCTTCTTCCCACCACACCTAGGATGGGCTTCCTTTCTCTTTTTCCTTCCCTTCCAGGTGAGGAACGAGGGATTCGTAGAGCATTTTCCACATGCCCGAACCGCCGCTGCGGGCAAGATATTCCGATGACATTTCCACGGAGAGGTCTTCGAGGGGACCGAAGGGGCGGTCCCGGTCCTCCCGCCCGCCGAATTCCCTGGCGTTGGAGGCCATTTTTTTCCAGAGTTCCGCCAGGAGGATGGATTCGAAGTGCTGGCAGGCCTCCCGGAGCCGTTCGTGTTCCTTTTTGGCCTTTGCGTCGTCCGGCGCCTGGGAAGGCCGGGAGGAGAGGGTCGCCGCGGCGAGGGGATGGAAGAGTGCCACGGCTACATCACCACCAGTTCGCCGTGGAGCGCGCCGGCTTCCTTGACCGCCTGGAGGATGGCGATAACGTCCCTCGGGGAGGCCCCTACCGAGTTGAGGGCGTCCACCAGTTCCTTCACGGTGCTCGTGGAGTCGAGGGCGATGAGCTGGGCCGCAGTTTCCTGGGCCTGGATGTCGGTGCGGGGCTGAACGGCGGTCCGTCCGCCGGCGAAGGGCTGGGGCTGGACCACTTCGGGGCTTTCGGTGACCTGGACGGTGAGGTTGCCGTGGGCCACGGCGACGGAGCTGATCCTCACGTCCCCGCCCATGACCACCGTTCCGGTCCGTTCGTTCACCGCCACCCGGGCCGCGCTGTCGGGCCGGAGGGAGAGCCCTTCGATCCGGGCGAGGAAAGCCGCCGGTGAGGATGCGTACTGGGGAGGCACGTTGACGGCCACCCGCCCCGCATCCACCGCCATGGCCACCGCGCCGAAGGCGCTGTTGATGGCCCGGGCCATCCGGTCGGAGGTGGTGAAGTCCGGGTTCCGGAGCAGGAGGTTCACCTGTCTGCCCATAAGGGTGAAGTCGGTCTGGACGTCCCGTTCGACGATGGCGCCGCCGGGGACGCGCCCCACGGTGACCACGTTCTTCGACACCGATCCCGCCGCGCCTCCTGCGGCGAACCCGCCCACCATGACGGGTCCCTGGGCCACGGCATACACTCCTCCGTCCGCTCCCTTGAGGGGAACCTGGAGGAGGGTGCCGCCCTGGAGGCTCTTGGCGTCGCCCATGGTGCTCACGGTGACGTCTATTTTCTGCCCGGGCCGGGCGAAGGCGGGAAGGTCGGCTGTGATGGTGACCACCGCCACGTTCCGGCTCTTCACGGCCTTGTCGTTCAGGGTGACCCCGAACTGGCTCATGAGGTTCCGGATCATCTGGGTAGCCATGGTTCCCTTGTCGCCCGTGCCCTGAAGGCCCATGACGATGCCCACTCCCACGAGCTGGTTCGACCGGACTCCTTCCACGTCGGCGAGGTCCTTGATCCTCACTGTGGGGTGTATCTCGGCCCCCAGTGCGGCCGGGGCCGTCAGGAGAAGGAAGAGGAAGGCCGCCGCGATTCTGCCCTTGAATGTCATGAGCTGCTCCTCCCTAGAAAATGGTCTGCAGGATCTGGGTCAGGATGCCGGGCTTCTGGAGGCGGGTGAGCGCTCCCTTGCCCCTGACGCCTATCTCCGCGTTGGCGATCTTGTCGCTCGAAATCTGGTTGTAGCTGTCCACGTCCTGGGGACGGATGACCCCCACCACCTGGAGCTGGAGGGTTTCTTCGTGGGTGGCGATGTCCCTGGTGCCCTCGATGATGAGGTTGCCGTTGGGAAGGATATCGGTGACCAGGCAGGTGATCTGGGTCTGGGCGGTGTGGGTCCGTTCCGTGGAACCGTCGCCCTTCATGTTGCTCTTCGAGCTGAAGCCGAAGGCCCTGATGAAGTCGAAGATGCCCACTCCGTCGGCTACGCTGTTGTTGTTCGATTTGGACACGTCGGTCTTTCCCTGGTCCTTGGTCCTGGTCCTCTCGTTCACCACCACGGTGACGATGTCGCCCACGCTGGTGGGCCGCCGGTCGGCCACCCAGTTGGACCGGTCGTCCCACAGGGAACGGGCCGTGGCCTGACCGGGGACCATCCCGAACAGAAGAAGCACCGCCGCTGCCGCTAATACAATTTTTTTCATTCTGTCTGCACCTCCACACGTCCGGGCGCTGTCGCCACCGCCTGGATGACCTTTCTGCTCTGAAGGTTCCGGACCCGGATGGTGTCTCCCAGGCATCCGGCGTCCAGGGCTTCTCCCCGGACTTCTATGCGGAACCCCGCCTTCCTGACGGAGATGATGACGGGATCCCCTCTTTGAATTATCGGCGCTGAGGACAATAAGTTGAGGGCCACGGGCTCCCCGGCGGAAAGATTTCGCCGGGCCACGGCGCCGAGAACTTCCTCCACCGAGGACGCCAGGGGCGTCGACCGGAGGACCCTGACCGCCTGGACCGTCACGTCGTCCCTGTCCAGAACCTTTCCCCGCTCCACGGGGCGGGCCGCCACCACGGCGGGGCGGCTCCAGGAGAGCCTCACCGCCAGGGACCGCTCCGTTCCCGATCCGTCGTCGTATTTCAGCGTGACCGACCCCGTTCCCGGCGCGACGGAGGGGGGGGCGACAGGAATTCCCGGAGGCACAGGCCCGAGGGGTTCGGCCTCCACCTGCCATTCCCATCCTGAAAGCCTTTTGATGACGGCGGAGAGAGACTCGTCCAGGAAAACCGCCACTTCCGGGGGCATGATGAGCTTGAGACGGATACCCCCGATCCCGTGGCCCGTCATGGCGGCCAGGAGGGCGTCCCGGGTGAGGATGCCGTTCCGGGGAACGGGAAGCGTCACGGAGCCCGCTTTCCGGACGAGTTCCGGGTCGCCGGTGAGATGGGCCGCTTCGGAGAGGAGGAAGGGATCGGAGGTTACCGCCGCGGAAGTCCCCATTTCAAGAACAAGGTCGGCGGCGGAAACAGGAGCGGGGGCGAAAGCAAGCAGGAAGGCGGCGGCCAGAAGGTGAAAAAAAAGGCGGGACCGAAGAGCATCCCGCGTTTCTTTCTTTTTTCCGTTCACGGCGGCGGCTACCTCTTGAGGCCGTTGGCGATGCGAAGCAGTTCGTCCGCCGTCTGAACTCCCTTGGAGTTCGCCTCGTAGGCCCTCTGGGCGATGATGAGGGAGACCATTTCGTCCACCACCTGGACGTTGGACATCTCGAGGACTCCCTGGTGCAGCTGGCCGAGCCCATCGGCTCCGGGAAGGCCTTCGATGGGGGCTCCGCTGGCGGGCGACTCGAGGAAGAGGTTCTTCCCCATGGCCCTCAGTCCGCCGGGATTGACGAACCGGGTCAGCTCGATCTGGCCGATTTCTTCCGCTTCTTCCTGGCCGGCGATGCGTGCCGTTACGAGTCCCTCGGGGCTGATCATGATCTCTGTGGCGTCCTCGGGGATGACGATGGCGGGTTCGAGAAGAAGGCCGTCTTCGTTGACCACCTGTCCGTCGGCGTCGACATTCCAGTTGCCCGCCCGGGTGTAGGCAATTTCGCCGTTGGGAAGAAGCACCCTGAAGAATCCGTCTCCTTCGATGGTAACGTCCAGGGGCTGGTCCGTGACCTGGAGGTTTCCCTGGCCCATGTAGCGGGATGTTCCCACCACCCGGGTTCCGAGTCCCACCTGTACGCCGTTGGGCACCATGGAGGCGGGCTCCACGGGAGCGCCGGGCTCCCGGTTGATCTGGTACAGGAGGTCGGCGAAGTCCGCCCGTTTTCTCTTGAATCCGGCGGTGTTCACGTTGGCCAGGTTGTTGGTGGTGACGTCCAGGTTGGTCTGCTGGGCGATCATTCCGCTTGCGCTTGTCCACAGGGATCTGAGCATGATATTCTCCCTCCCGCTAGCTGGTCCTGCCGAAGGACGTGATCAGCTTGCCTGTAAGTTCGTCATGGGTCATGAGGGTCTTGGACGACGCCTCGTAGGCCCTTTGGGCTTCCACCATCCGCACCATCTCCTCCACCACGTTGACGTTGGACATCTCCAGCGCCCCTGCCTCGATCCGGATCTCCTCGGCCTCAAGGGCTGCGGGAGCCCCGGAATTCTCCGTGGCCGCCAGGGTGGTCCGGCCCGCCTGGCGGAGGTAGGTGGGGTTGGGGAAGGTCACCACCTGGAGCACGTCGATGATTTCCCCGTCCGCGATGATCTGACCTCCCCCGCCGATGGACACTTCGGCCGCGTCGCCGAACTCCACAGGGCCGCCTTCGCCGAGCACTGCCATTCCGTCATGGGTGACAAGCTGCCCCTCGGCGCTGCGCTGGAAATGGCCCGACCGGGTGTAGAAAAGGCTGCCCGCGCCGTCCTGGACGGTGAAATAGCCTTCGCCCAGAATGGCGGCGTCGAGAGGGGCGTCGGTCACCTGGATGGCCCCCTCCTCGGTGCTCATGTAGGTCTCGGACATGACGTTCGCGAGGCTGAGGTCGCCGATGAGAAACTTTCCCTTGAAGCCGAGCTGGAAGGGGGCGGAGACCAGCTTGATGGCTCCGTCTTCGGAAGGCTTTTCCACACGGTCCATGAGCACTTCGGGGAAGGATTTGTTGACGGGGATGCGTTTCCGGAATCCCGACGAACTGACGTTTGCCAGGTTGTTGGCCGTCACGTCGTGCATGGTCTCCTGCACGATCATGGCTGAAGCGGCCGCATAGAGGCCTCGGTGCATGAAATTCCCTCCCGGTGGGGCCTGTAACGGAGGCGGGTCCGCCGATCCTTCCGGATCAATCCGTCCCCGCCCGACCGCCGGGGATCAGAATTTCCGTCGTCTGCCCTTTCTTTTGTTGACGAGGATGCCGCTCCTTCCCAGGGCCTGGAGCTTGTCGATCTCGGCGAGGGCCTTGCCCGTACCGAGGGCGACGCATTCCATGGGATCGTCCGCCGTGAAGCAGTTGATGCCCGTGTGCCTGGTAATGAGGTCGGGGAGGCCTCTCAGCAGCGAACCGCCGCCCGTGAGGACGATTCCCCTGTCTATTATATCGGCGGAGAGTTCGGGCGGCGTTAGCTCCAGAACATTCCGAACTCCATCAATCAGCGCCTGAACCATCTCGCCGATGGCCATGGAAACGCTGGCACTGGAGACCTCGATCTGCCTGGGAAGCCCCTGGACGAGGTCCCGTCCCTTGAGGACCATGACCGTTTCCTCCTCCTCCTGGAGGCAGGTGCCTATCATTATTTTCAGGTTCTCGGCGGTCTGTTCGCCGATGGCCAGGCTGTACTGCTTGCGGAGGTAGCGCATGATGCCCTCGTCGAAACGGTCGCCGCCGATGCGGAGAGACTTGGACACCACGATGCCCCCGAGGGAGATGACGGCGATATCGGTGGTGCCGCCGCCGATGTCCACCACCATTTTGCCCCGGGGCTCCTCCACGTTGAGATTGGCGCCTATGGCTGCCGCCATGGGCTCCTCGATGAGGTAGGCTTCCTTGGCGCCCACTTCCACGGCGGCTTCAAGGACCGCCCGGCGCTCCACGTCGGTGGCGCCCGACGGGACACAGATCATGACCCGGTTGCGGAAAAAGCGGCTGAAGCCCCGCTGGACTCTGCGCATGAAGTGGTGCAGCATGGCCTCCGTCATGGTGTAGTCGGCGATGACGCCGTCCCGCAGCGGGCGGACCGATGTTATGCTTCCCGGCGTGCGGCCCACCATGTTCTTGGCCTCGTAGCCCACGGCGAGTATTTTCCCGGTATCAAGGTCCACGGCCACCACGGAGGGTTCCCTCAGGACGATACCCTTGTTTTTTACATAAATAAGTACGGTTGCTGTTCCAAGGTCTATTCCGATATCCGTTCCAAACACGGCGTCTTCCTCCTTTGGACGACGAAAAGCATGTTTCGGGGGGTCCCCACGGCTCCCCTTTCCGGCAAATTTCTCCGGATTTGAAAAACGACTGGTCTATTCTACCCTGTACGGGCCAAATGGGGTACCCTCCCCATAGCTCACTTTCCACAAGTACAAACCCTCGGCGGGTGCTGTCATGGCCGAGTTTTCCCTGGCCTGCCCCCCGAGAAGGCCCTTCAGCCATTCTACGGATTTTTTTCCCCGCCCCACGGCGTTCAGGTTGCCCGCCATGATGCGGACCATGTTGGTGAGAAAGGCGTTTCCCCGGACGGTGAACACGGCGAGACGGCCCTTTCTCGTGACCGAGGCGGTGTGGATGGTGCGCACCGTCCGTTCCGGGCATTCGGCCGTCTTGCAGAACGCCCGGAAGTCATGGTCGCCTTCGAAAAGGGCGCAGGCCCGGCGGACTTCCTCGAAATCCCACCGGAAACGGTTCCACCAGACCCGTCCGTGGAGAAAGGGAGGCAGGGCGTTTCCGTGCCAGATGAAGAAGCGGTATTCCCTCCAGAGGGCATGCCGCCTGGCGTCGAATCCCGGGAGTACCCGGGCGGCCTCGAGGACGGCGATGTCCGGGGGAAGGCGGAAGTTGACCGCCAGGACGAGTTTATCGGGCCGCCATTCCTTTTCCAGTTCAAAGGAGATCACCTGGCCGCAGGCATGAACCCCCGCGTCGGTGCGACCGGCAGCGGTGACGGTGACGGGTTTTCCCTCGAGAGCGGCAAGGCTCTCCTCGATTTTCTCCTGGACGCCTGTACCCATGGCCTGGCGCTGCCATCCGGAATATGCCGTACCCATGTAGCCGACCCGGGCTGCGTAGCGCATCAGGCGAGACTCCGGTCGATAGTGACGAGGAGAATGACCACGGCGGGAACCAGGAGCAGGGCCGCCGTATCGGCCGCCTTCCAGGCGAGGGGGGACATGCGGGTCCTGCCCGTTCCGCCCCGGTAGCACCGGGCTTCCATGGCCACGGCGAGGTCTTCCGCCCGCTGGAAGACGATGACGAACAGGGGGATCAGCACCGGGAGGAAGGCCTTCAGCCGCTTCCACAGGCCGCCCCGGTCGAAGGAGGCGCCCCTGGCGAGCTGGGCTTTCATGATGCGGTCCGTCTCGTCGAGGAGGGTCGGGATAAAACGGAGGGCTATGGTCATCATCATGGCCAGTTCGTGGGCCGGAAAGCCGAACCGGGCGAAGGGGGAAAAGAGCCGTTCCAGCCCGTCGGCCAGCTCCATGGGCCTGGTGGTCAGGGTGAGGAATGAGGCGAAGAGCACGAGGAACAGAAGGCGGAGCCCCATGTAGGCGGCAAGGATAAGACCTTCACGGGATATGGTGACGATGCCGAGGGAGACGAGGGGCGTCCCCGAGGTAAAGAAAATATGAATGGAGGCGGTGAAAAGCACCAGGATAAGGACGGGTTTGGCCGACCGCAGGACGAGCCGGAAGGGAAGGCGGGCCCCTGCGGTCAGGCACGCGAGAAGGACCCCCCACACGGAAAAGACGGCGGGGTGCTTCGCGAGAAAAATACCGGTCAGCAGGACGAGGACGGCTATGATCTTGCACCGCGGGTCGAGGCGGTGCACCGGTGATTCCGACGGAACGTACTGGCCGAAGGTGAGATGGTTGAAGAATTTCATTTCTGACTCCCGAAAAGGGCGGATTTGATTTCTTTCCAGTTCCAGGTGAGGGGGACATTTTTTCCCCGTTCCCGGAGGGCGGCGGACAGGGCGGCGATCTCTGGAAGCTGCAGCCCCGGCACAGGATGGGTGCGGAGATGGTCCAGCACCGCGGCAGGGGTGTCGCAGACGATCCGGCGGCCCCCGTCCAGCACAAGGATGCGGTCGCTCATCTGGAGAGCGATGTCCAGGTCGTGGGTAACCAGCAGGATGCCCATTCCTTCGTTCCGGAGTCCGGACAGGAGGCGGGTGAGTTCCTTCCTTGAAAAGGAGTCGAGGCCGGCGGTGGGCTCGTCGAGCACGAGGTAGTCCGGCCGGGAGGACAGGACGGAGGCGATGGCGGCCTTCCGTTTTTCTCCCCCCGAGAGGTGGAAAGGGCTTCTTCCGAGGCATCCCTCGTCAAGACCGACCTGGGCGGCGGCGGCCGAAACCCGGCCGGGGATGTCTTCCTCGGGAACACCCCAGTTGCGGGGTGCGAAGGCGAGTTCATCGCTGACCGTTTCAGCGAAGAGCTGCTGTTCGGGGTACTGGAACACCAGGCCCACCTTCCGGCGGATTTCCCGGAGGCTCGGGCTTTTTTCCTTCACTTCAAGTCCATCGATGAAGATCTTCCCCTCCATGGGCAGGAGAATGCCGTTCAGGTGCTGGGCGAGAGTAGACTTGCCGCTTCCCGTATGGCCCACCACGGAAAACCATGTGCCTGCGGGAAATTCGAAGGAGATGTCCCGGAGGGCGCGGGTTTCGAGGGGGGTTCCCGGGTGATAGGTGTGGCCGAGGCCGGATACTGTTATTGACATAGTGCGTCGGCCATGGCCGCCACCGTGGGAACAGGAGGAACGGAACGCCCCTCTGCCCTGAGGTCGCGCCAGAAAGACACGAGAGGGGGAATGTCGAGCCCCCACTCTTTGAAGGGAAGGTCGGAGAGGAAAAGATCGGAAACGGCTCCCTCCCACGCGATTTCCCCCCTGTGAAGGATGACCGCCCGGTCGCAGGAGAGAATTTCCTCGAGGCGGTGGGTGATGGAGACGATGGTCTTTCCCGAGGCATGGAGGTTGCTGAGAACACGGAGAAGCTCGGTCCGCCCGGCGGGATCGAGCATGGCCGTGGGCTCGTCGAGAACGAGGCACGGTGTGTCCATGGCGAGGGCACCGGCCACGGCGAGCCGCTGTTTTTCTCCTCCCGAGAGGGTGTAGGTCGGTTTTTTCCGCTTTTCAAGCAGTCCGGCCACGGTCAGGGCGGCCTCCACCCGCTGGACGATTTCCTCGGGGAGGACTCCCTGGTTTTCCGGTCCGAAGGCCGCGTCCTCCTCCACCACGGTGCCCACGATCTGGTTTTCCGGGTTCTGGAAGACCATGGCGACGGTGCTCCGGATAGGGAAGACGTTTTTCTCATCCCTGGTGGAAAGACCGTATACAAGACAATCGCCCTGCGAGGGTACCAGCAGGGCGTTCAGGTGCTTCGCAAGGGTGGATTTGCCTGATCCGTTGCTTCCGAGCAGTGCCACCCACTCCCCCTCATATATGGAAAGCGTCACGTTCCGCAGGGCGGGGCGGGCACGGCCGGAGCTGTCGGCCGCTCCTCCGGGATAGACGAAAGTCACATCCCGGAGTTCGCATACCGTTTTTCGGGGCATAATCAGTCGACCAGGGCTATGACCGCCATGGGGGAGCCGTCGCCGTGACGGTTCCCTGTCTTGATGATGCGGGTGTATCCGCCCGGCCGGCTGGCATACCGCTTTGCAAGGTCGTCGAAAAGTTTGATGGCGGCTTCCTTGTGGGCCATCTTGGACCGGACGATGCGCCGGTCGTGGATGGTGCCGCCCTTGGCCCGGGTGATGAGCCGCTCGGCGTACCGGCGGAGCTCCTTTGCCCGGGTGACGGTGGTGGTGATGCTCTCTTCAAGGAAAAGGCTGGCCGCCATATTGGACAGCATGGCCCTTCTGTGGCTGCCATACCGGCCGAGCGTCCGGCTATCCATACGATGTCTCATGGAAATTAATCCTCCTTAGTTGACTTTGTATCGCCCTTGTCGCCCGAGATGATGGCTCCGAGCTTTTCCATTTTCTCTTCGATCTCCCGGAGGGAAATCTTGCCGAGGTTGCGGATCTTCAGCAGGTCTTCCCTGGTTTTGCTCATGAGATCGCCTATGGTGTGGATTCCGCCCCTGAGAAGGCAGTTCTCGCTGCGGATGGAGAGTTCAAGGTCACGGACGGGCCGGGCGAGATAATCGTCCTCTTCGCCGGAGCGTTCCGCAGCCGCGTCGGCTCCGCCCTGGGAAGCGGGAGCGTCCTGTTCGGCCCTTTCCTCGGGGTGCTTCTTCTCCATGTCCTCCACGAAATTCGCGAAGTACCCCCGCAGGATCTTCGACGCTTCGCATACGGTGGACTCCGGCGTATGGACCCCGTTGGTCCAGACCTGGAGCACGAGCCGTTCGTAGTCGGTCCGCTGGCCCACCCGGGCGGCTTCCACATCGTAGTTCACCTTCAGGACAGGTGAAAAGATGGCGTCTACCATAAGGGCGTCCACGGGAAGATACGGGGGGCGGGGACGTTCCATGGAAGCGTACCCCACGCCCTGTTCCACGTAGATCTGCATGGAAAGCCTGGCGCCTTCCTCCATGGTGCAGATGGGAGCGTCGGGCCTGACGAACTCCACTTCGCTGTCGGGCTGGATGTCGGCGGCCGTCACGGTTCCCGCCCCCTCCACTTCCAGGTGGAGCACCCGTACTTCACTGCTGAAGGAGCGCACCGGAACATGCTTGAGGTTCAGCAGTATCTCGATGACATCTTCCCGGACTCCGGGGATGGTGCTGAACTCATGGAGCACGCCGTCAATGCGGACCGACGATATGGCCGCTCCCCTGATCGAGGAAAGGAGAACCCTGCGGAGCGAATTGCCAAGGGTAGCTCCATATCCACGCTCAAGGGGTTCGATATGAACCTTCGCGAAGGTGGGATTGCTTTCCTCGATTCGGATTTCAGGCCGCATATGTTCCAAGGTTTCCAACACCTTTCACGCCATTATCTGGCATAAAACTCGACGACGAGCTGTTCGGTCACAGGCGCATCAATCTGGTCACGCGCGGGAAGCGCGATGATCTTTCCTTCAATCTTCTCGGAATTGACCTCGAGCCACTGGGGCACGGTACGGGCGGCGGCAACTTCCGCGTTTTCCTTCAGGAGGGCCGTTTCGCGGCTCTTCTCTGCGGCGGCGACTACATCGCCTGCACTGACAAGGAAGCTGGGGATGTCCACCCTTTTGCCGTTCACGAGAAAGTGTCCGTGAAGAACAAGCTGCCTCGCCTGCTTTCTGCTGGTGGCGAAGCCGAGACGGTAGACCACGTTATCCAGCCTGCGCTCGAGAAGCTGCAGGAAGTTGTGGCCGGTCTGACCGGACATCTTGTTCGCGATCTCGTAAATTCTGTGAAACTGCGCTTCGTTCATGCCGTAGAACCGGCGGAGCTTCTGCTTCTCCCGGAGACGGATCCCGTATTCGCTGATCTTTGTCCGGGGGCGTCCCTTTTTCATCCTCGTGTTGGCTCCGGCCTCGCTTTTCGTGATGGCGCACTTCGCGGAATAGCAACGGTCGCCCTTCAGGAAGAGCTTGGTTCCCTCAGCCTTGCACTGACGGCACGAAGGCCCTATATATCTGCTCATAAGAAATACATTCCCTCCTTGACTGACCTTTTCCTACACTCTGCGCCGCTTCGGAGGACGGCAGCCGTTGTGAGGAATGGGGGTGGTGTCCTTTATCATGTTCACCTGGAGCCCTGCCGCCTGGAGCGACCTGATGGCGGACTCGCGGCCGGGGCCGGGGCCCTTGACGACCACGTCGATCTCCTGGACTCCGTGCTCCTGAACAGCTTTGGCGACCTGGGTCGCGGCGATCTGGGCAGCGAAGGGGGTGGACTTTCTCGTTCCCTTGAAGCCCACGTTTCCGCCGGAAGCCCATGCGAGAATGTTGCCGCCCTTGTCGCTCACGCAGACGATGGTATTGTTGAACGTGGAATAGATGTGGGCGACACCATAGCTGATATTCTTTCTTTCCTTGCGTTTCCCTTTACGGACCGTACGCTTGGCCACTTAATCCAGCCTCCTTGTTTATCCTGGGTTCAGAAGGCTACTTCGTAGCCATCTTCTTGCCCGCGACAGTACGCCGGGGTCCCTTGCGGGTGCGGGCATTGGTCTTGGTCTTCTGTCCGCGGACGGGAAGACCGAGCTTGTGACGCTGGCCCCTGTAGCAGCCTATATCCATAAGCCGCTTGATGTTCATGGACACTTCCCTGCGAAGGTCGCCTTCCACCTTGTGGTGATCCTCGATCTCCCTGCGGAGCTTCTGGGTCTCTTCCTCGGTGAGGTCCTTCACCCTGGTGTCGGGGTTCACCCCGGTGACCTGGATGATCTTCTTCGAAGTGGGAAGGCCTATTCCAAAAATATACGTCAACGCAATTTCCACACGCTTGTCTCTGGGTATGTCTACTCCGGCGATTCGGGCCATAGCCAGCCTTACCTCCTTGCACCCTGTCTCTGCTTATGGCGCGGATTCCTGCTGCAGATAATCCGCACGACACCCTTGCGCCGGATGACCCGGCAGAACTCGCACATCGGCTTGACCGAAGGTTTCACTTTCATCCATTCCACGCTCCTCTGGCAAAGAACTTAAAAACAGATGCCCTCTTCGGGGCTTCTGTAATTACCGCATTTTCTCCAAGCGTTAAATTATACAGTAGTATCGGTCAGAAGAAAATACTTTTTTGTCGGCGGGGTTCCGTTTTTGTCAAAACTTTTCAGGATCTTCTCTCCGGGTCCCCGCTATTTGTATCTATACACTATCCGGCCCCGTGCCAAGTCGTAGGGGGATATCTCCACCAGGACCTTGTCGCCCGGCAGAATGCGGATGAAATGAAGCCGCATTTTTCCGGAAACATGGGCGAGAATCCTGTGCCCGTTGTCGAGTTCCACCCGGAACATGGCATTTGGGAGAGGTTCGATCACTTTCCCCCGTACTTCTATCACGTCGTCTTTGTTGGACATGCGGTTTCTTCATCCTCCCTGCTGTTCATTTCGATAAAGGCCCGACAGAAGAGCCTGAAATCTTCCTGCGTCTATCCTTCCTTCCGACAGGATGCTTTGCGCGATTTCGTCAAGATACCATCCCGTGCGCTGCAGGTGGATCGTGTTTTTTGGCTTGGGTTTCGCGGGCGTGTACTTCCGCCCGTCCGCAAGATATACCCTTCGCCCGTCTTCCGAAATTCCGACGATCACATACCATCTGCCGGCGTCTTTTCCTTTACGGGAACGAACAACTTGACCGATTCTGCACAGGCTGTCGTCGGGAAGCTCATTCAGGCCCATGTCCACGGAGTAAGGATCTCCGGCTCTCCATCGCGGATGAGAACCGACTTTTCGAAATGAGCGGCATCGGAGCCGTCCACCGTCATGACCACCCACTGGTCACGGCCGACCTCGACTTCTTCGGCGCCGGCCATCACCATAGGCTCGATGGCCAAAGTCATTCCCGCTTTGAGTGTTATTCCCCGTCCCGGGCGCCCGTAATTGGGTATCTGGGGCGGTTCGTGCAGATGGGCGCCGATTCCGTGCCCCGAGTAATCCCGTACGAGGCCGAAGCCGTGGGGAGCGATGAAGCTCTCTACGGCATACCCGATGTCGCCCAGGGTATTGCCGGCTTTCGCCACGGATACCGCCTGCTCAAGGCTTCCCAGGGTAACGTCGAGAAGCTTCCGTCGGACGGCGTTCACCCGACCGACGGGGTAGGTGCATGCTGCGTCCCCATAGTACCCGGAATAGCAGGTCCCGACATCGATGCTGATAATGTCGCCTTCTTCAAGGCACCGGTCGCTGCTCGGAATGCCGTGAACAATTTCCCTGTTGATGGAAGCGCACACGGCCCCGGGAAAGGGCGAGGGAATACCGGGAACCCGGTATCCCTTGAAAGCGGGGGTCGCCCCGGCCTTCCGGATGAGATCCTCTGCCGCCCGGTCAATTTCGCCGGTGGTCACTCCGGGGCGAACGATTCCGCCGATCATGTCCAGCACGTCGGCCACGATCTTTCCCGCTTTCCGCATATAAACAAGTTCCGCTTCTTTTTTCAGTGTTATCATTCCGTACCGCCGATTACCGTCTCGAGTTCTTCGAGAAGAGAATAACCGTGCCGCGCCGAGGGGAGCCTCACGAACATGTGCTTCCCCTCGTAATAGGATATCACCGGCGCAGTCTGGTCGTAGAATACCTTCAGCCTTTTCCGGATGACTTCTTCACTGTCGTCTTCCCGCTGGTAGAGTTCTCCGCCGCACTTCTCGCAAAGGTCCCCCTTCGCCGAGGGCTTGAACTCCACGTTGTAGATCGCTCCGCAGGAGCGGCATGTTCTCCGCCCCGAGAGGCGCTTGACCACCGTTTCTTCGTCGACATCGAGGAGCACCACTTTATCAAGGCTGAGGTGCAACTCTTCTAGGATCTTCTCCAGGGCTTTCGCCTGGGGAACCGTCCGTGGAAAACCGTCGAGGATGAATCCCTTTTCGCAGTCGGGCTCCCGAAGCCTGTCCTCCATCATCGCGATGACGATGTCGTCCGGCACGAGCTTGCCTGCATCCATGTAGGACTGCGCTTTCATGCCCAGCGGAGTGTTGTTTTTCACGTTTTCGCGAAAAATATCTCCGGTGGAAATATGCGCCACAGGGTATTTCTTGTCGATTTCCGCCGCGAGCGTTCCTTTACCTGCCCCGGGTGAACCAAGAAGAATTATGCGCATTGTTCTTCTCCTTAAAAGCGAAGTAGTCCGCCGGCTTTATCCTTACGCTTGAGTATTCCCTCATAATGCCGCATAAGAAGCTGTCCCTCGATCTGGTGGACCGTGTCGAGAGCCACGCCGACGACGATGAGAACCGCCGTTCCGCCGAAGTAGAAGCTGGTGATCCCCATGAACTGGGTCATGAGGTTGGGAACGAGAGCCACGCCGGCGAGGAACACCGCGCCGCCCAGAGTGATCCGGCTCATCACTTTCTCAATGAAATCCGAGGTGGGCTTGCCCGGCCGGATTCCGAGAATGAAACCGCCGTACTTCTTCATGTTGTTCGCCACGTCCGAAGGGTTGAAGACCACCGCGGTGTAGAAATAGCTGAAGAAGATGATGAGCGCCACGTAGAAAAGGGTGTACACGACGCTGTCCGGCGCAAAGATGCGCTGGAAGAACAGGGCAATGTCTCCTGAGAAGAACTTTGCCACCGAGTAGGGGAACAGGAGCACCGAGGAGGAGAAGATGATGGGGATGACCCCCGCCTGGTTCACCTTCAGGGGTATGAAGGTGCTCTGTCCGCCGTAGATCTTGTTGCCGACCACCCGTTTTGCGTACTGCACCGGAAGCCGTCTCTGGCCTTCCTGCAGCATAATGCACCCGGCGATGACGCCCACCATGAGAATGAGGGCGATGAGGAGGACGAGGGCGTTCATTTCACCGAGCATGATCATGTTCCAGCTCTGGATGATGGCCTCGGGAACCCTTGCCACGATTCCGGCGAAGATGAGGAGCGAAATGCCGTTGCCGATGCCGTGGTCGGAGATTTCCTCGCCGAGCCACATGACGGCGATGGATCCCGCCGTTACGGTGGAAACCACCACCATGCCGTCGAAGAAGTGGCCGCTGAAGATACCCAGCCCCCGAAGCCAGAAGGTCATGCCCACCGCCTGGACAAGGGCGAAGAGAACCGCTGCGTAGCGTGTCCACTGGACGATCTTCTTTCTGCCGTCCTCACCTTCCTTCTGCATCTTCTCGAGAGCAGGGAAGATGACCACGAGCAGCTGCATGACGATGCTCGCGTTGATGTACGGGGCGACGCCGAGCGCGAAGATGCTGAACCGCCTCAGCGCGCCGCCCGCGAATATGTCGAGGAAACCAAGGACTCCCCCGCCGTCGAACAGGCGGGACATGGCCTCAGCGTCGATCCCGGGCGTCGGGACGTGGGCCCCCAGGCGGAAAATGAACAGCACCCCGAGGGAGAAGAGGATTCTTCTTTTCAGGTCAGGCAGTCTGAAGGCATCCCGGAAGGAATCGATCACTTAGATCACCTCGGCCTTCCCACCCGCTGCTTCGATCTTCGCTTTTGCCTGGGCGCTGAACGCCTGGGCCTGCACAGTGAGCGCCTTGTCAATATCACCCGAGGCAAGGACCTTCACGGGGATGTTGTCCTTCTGGACGAGGCGCGCTGCGTACATCTCGGAGAAGCCCACCGTCGCCCCAGCTTCGAACCTGGAGGAAAGGGATTCCACGTTGACGATCTGGAATTCCTTGGCGAATCTCGCGTTGTTGAAACCCTTCTTGGGAATGCGGCGCATCATGGGCATCTGTCCGCCCTCGAAACCGGGCCGGACTCCGCCGCCGCTCCTGGCCTTCTGTCCCTTGTGGCCTTTTCCCGCCGTTTTACCCGTTCCGCTTCCTATACCCTGCCCGAGCCTTTTCTTGCTCTTGCTCCTGGCTCCGGGTGCAGGGCGCAGTTCATGCAAGCTCATGGAGTGTCCCTCCCTAATTCTCCACGGCAACACATTCCACCAGGTGGCTGACCTTGTTGACCATGCCGCGGATCTGGGGGGTGTCGTCGTGTTCTACTGTCTGGTTGAGTTTGGTGAGACCAAGGGCACGGACGGTCCGCTTCTGGACCTCGGGCCTGCCGATGGAACTCCTCTTCCATGTGATTCGAAGCTTCGCCATGAGAATGCCTCCTACTCCGCCGCGGCTTCGGGGGTCTTCTTGCCCCTGAGCCGGAGAATTTCATCGGGGGTCCGCATCTCTTCGAGAGCCTGCATGGTAGCCCAGGCCACGTTGATTGCGTTGGAGGTCCGGCCGATGACCTTGGTCACCACGTCCTTCACTCCGCCGAGTTCCATGATGGCCCGGACCACTCCGCCAGCGATAACTCCCGTTCCCGGAACGGCAGGCTTGAGAAGTACCGAGGCCGCTCCGAAGACGCCGTTTACCGGGTGGGGAATGGTGTTCCCGATCCTCTTGAGCTCCACGAGGTTCTTGCCGGCCTTGTCGATACCCTTCCGGACAGCCTCGGAAATTTCCTTGGCCTTGCCCATGCCGATTCCCACGTACCGGTCACCGTCGCCGACCACAACGAGGACGCTGAACTTGAAGCGCTTGCCGCCCTTGACAACCTTGCTGACCCGGTTGATGGCAACGACACGCTCGGTAAGTTCCATCCCCTTGGCATCAATCTTTTTCCTGATCATCCTCTGCGCCTCCCCTTAGAACTTCAGGCCGGCTTCGCGGGCGGATTCCGCCAGAGCCTTCACCTTGCCGTGGAACATGTGCCCGCCCCTGTCGAAGACCACCGACGTGATGCCCTTGGCGAGAGCGCGTTCAGCAGCAACTTTTCCGACTGCCTTGGCGGCTTCCGTATTGCATGTTCCGGCGAGGGCACTCCTGACGGCGGGTTCCACCGTGGAGGCTGCCGCAAGGGTATGTCCCGCTTCATCATCGATGAACTGGACATAGATATGGGAAAGGCTGTGGAAAACAGCCATCCTCGGCTTTGCGGCGGTGCCGGACACCTGTTTGCGAAGCCTGGCGTGACGAATTTCGCGCATTACGCTTCTGCTTTTGATCTTCATGTCAATTCACCTCAGATTACTTGGCGCCGGTCTTTCCGGCCTTGCGGATTATCCGCTCGCCGGCGTACCGGATTCCCTTGCCCTGGTAGGGTTCGGGAGAGCGGAACCCGCGAATGATCGCCGCAACCTGGCCTACCGCCTGCTTGTCAATTCCCGCCACGGAAAGTTTCGTGGGACCTTCGACGGCGATGTCTATTCCTGCGGGAGCTTCGTACTCCACGGGGTTGGAATAGCCGAGGTTCAGAATGAGCTTTTTCCCCTGCATCTGGGCGCGGTATCCCACGCCGACGATTTCGAGGTCCTTCTTGAATCCGGTGCTCACCCCGGTCACCATGTTGGCGATGAGGGCCCTCATCATCCCGTGAAAGGACTTTGTCTGCTTCTGCTCGTTCTGCCGGCTGACGACAACGTGTCCGTCCTCAACGGCGACATCGATCCCCGGAACTGTGGGAGTCGAAAGCTTTCCCTTGGGTCCCTGGACGGTCACATCGCCGTCATTGACGGCAATGCTCACTCCGGAGCCAAGGGGGATGATTTTTCGTCCGATTCGAGACATCTAGCGCACCCCCACTTTACCAGACATAGCAGAGAACTTCGCCGCCCAGGCCGAGCTGCGTCGCTTCCGTGTCCGTCTTGAGGCCCTTGGAGGTAGAGATGACCGCGATTCCAAGCCCGCCCATGACCTTGGGAAGATCGGCATGGCCGACGTAGATTCTTCTGCCGGGCTTGCTGATTCTGCGAAGCCCCTGAATGACCCGCTCCCGGCTGGGACCGTAGGAGAGGAAAAGCCTGATGGAGCTGTACGGCTTTTTCGGGTCGCTGACAACCTTGTAATTCTTGATGTAGCCCGCTTCCTTGAGAATACGGGCTATTTCCATCTTGATTTTGCTTGAAGGCACATCAACGCTCTCATGGAAAACCATGTTCGCGTTCCTTATGCGTGCAAGCATATCCGCTATCGGATCGGTAACGTACATTCCTCGTAACCCCCTTCAGTCCACTCTGCTACCAGCTAGACTTCACTACGCCGGGGATTTTTCCCTCGCGAGCGAGCTTTCTGAAGCAGCAACGGCACATGTTGAATCGTCTCATGTATCCGTGAACACGGCCGCAGAGCGGGCACCTGTTATACTTTCTCACCGCGAATTTCGGGGGCTGCGTAGTCTTGTACTTGATTGCCTTTCTTGCCATCTCGAAAATCCCCCTTTCTTACCGGTTGAAGGGCATTCCCAGCTCGCGAAGCAGAGCATGGGCTTCCTCATCCGTTTTCGCGGATGTTACGATCGACACGTTCATTCCGCGCGGGCGGATGACCTTGTCATAGTTGATCTCCGGGAAAATAAGCTGCTCCCGGAGGCCGAGGTTGTAATTGCCCCTGCCGTCAAATCCCCGCCGCGACACACCCTGGAAGTCCTTGATGCTCGGAAGGGCGAGGGAAATAAGCCTGTCGAGGAATTCCCACATGCGGGCTCCCCGAAGGGTGACGGTGCAGGCTACGGGCATTCCCTGGCGAAGCTTGAAGCCGGCCACGGACTTTTTCGCCCTCTTGAGAAGGGGGCGCTGCCCTGTGATGGCCGTGAGCTCCGCCATGGAAACATCCATGTACTTGATGTCAACCTTCGCTTCACCCGCTCCGACGTTCACCACGATCTTCTTCAGGCGGGGAATCTCCATGACGTTCTTGTAGCTGAATTCCTTCGCAAGATTGCCTGCGACTTCGTTTTTATATTTCTCGAGAAAACGAGGGGTCATGGCGCACTCTCCTCCTTACACCTGGTCCACGATTTCGCCGCATGCCTTGCACAGACGGACCTTTTTTCCGCTGTCAAGGTAGCCGCGACCAACGCGGGTAGCAGCACCGCAAGAGGGGCACACAAGCATGACCTTGCTGGCGTAGATCGGCCCTTCCTGTTTCACAATGCCGGACTTGGGGTTCTTCTGGGAAGGCTTCACATGCTTCGTCGCCATGTTGATGCCCTCGATCACCAGGAGATCCCGGTCGGGAATCGAGCGGAGGATCTTCCCCTCTTTTCCCTTGTCTTTTCCGGAGATGACCCGGACCCGGTCACCTTTTTTCAGTCTCATCTTGCCCATAGTCCATTGCCCTCCGTTACACAACTTCCGGGGCGAGGGAGAGGATGCGCATGTACTTCTTCGCTCTCAGTTCCCGTCCCACCGGCCCGAAGATTCGGGTTCCCTTGGGGTCGCCGTTGTTGTCGATAATCACCGCGGCGTTGTCGTCAAAGCGGACGTACGAGCCGTCTGCCCTGCGGATTTCCTTCTTCGTCCTGACGATGACCGCCTTGACCACCGATCCCTTCGCGATGTTGCTGTTGGGAATGGCCTCGCGGACGGACGCCACAATCACGTCGCCGATGGTGCCGAACCTTCTCTTGCTTCCGCCGAGAACCTGGATGCAGAAAAGCTTCTTCGCACCGGAGTTGTCAGCCACATTGAGAACAGTCGTCAACTGAATCATGGCCTATGCCTCCCCGCCGTTCTCCTCGACCGAGTCGAACACGGGCGCACGCCGGACGATCTCGAGAAGGGTCCATCTCTTGGTCTTGCTCAGGGGCCGTGACTCACCGATGGTCACGAGGTCCCCCATTCTGCATTCATTGTTTTCATCGTGGGCGGTGTATTTCTTCGCCCTGATGATCCTCTTTCCGTAGAGGGGATGTTCGTCATACCGCGTTACCCGGATGACCACGGTCTTGTCCATCTTGTCGCTTACGACCGTGCCGGTCCGTACCTTGCGGTGAGGTTTCCGCTCTTCCATTCGGGGTTACCTCCTTCCGGCGGACTGCTCGCCGGCCATCTGTTTCTCACGGACGACCGTCAGCACTCTGGCGATCGTCTTCTTCACGGCTTTGATCCTGCCCGTGTTCTGAAGCTGTCCTATGGCGTTCTGGAAACGCAGGTTGAACAGCTCTTCCTTATACTGCCTGTGTTTCTCGTTCAGTTCTTCGATCGTAAGATCGCGCAGATTCTTGGCTTCCATGTTCATTCACCACCAAAACCTTCTCGGGCGACAATCCGCACCTTGACAGGCAACTTGTGAGAGGCTGTGCGGAAAGCTTCCTCTACGACCTCTTTCGGAACACCGGCGATCTCGAAAAGAATGCGGCCCCTCTTCACGGGAGCGACCCAGAACTCCGGAGATCCCTTTCCCTTACCCATACGGGTTTCGAGAGGCTTCTTGGTGAAGGGGTGATCGGGGAAAATCCGGATCCAGATCTTTCCGCCCTTCTTCATTTTTCTCGAAATGGCCACACGGGTGGCTTCTATCTGGCGGGCGGTGATCCAGGCACAGTCAAGAGTCTGAAGACCGTACTCGCCGAAGGCCACCGTAGCCCCGCCCTTGGCGCGTCCCTTGAGGGGACGGCGGAAAGGTTTGCGGTATTTTACCCTGCTCGGCATAAGCATAGCGTGCTACCCCCTTTTCCGGGACTGCCGGGGCGCCTGGGCGGGACGCTCGTTTTCCTTGTCCCTGTAAATCCAGACCTTTACTCCGATGACTCCGTACATGGTGCGGGCCTCGGCAAACCCGTAATCGATGTCGGCACGGATGGTGGACAGAGGAAGCTGCCCCTCGTTGTACCATTCCGTCCGGGCGATTTCCGCTCCGCCGAGACGGCCGGCGGTGGAAATCTTGATTCCCTTGGCTCCGCCCTTCATGGCGCGGAAGATGGACTGCTTCATGGCCCTCCGGAAGGAAACCCTTCTCTCGAGGGCGGAGGCGACGCCCACTGCCACGAGCTGGGCCTCCACGTCCGCATTCTTGATCTCCTGAACGTTGATCATGATCTTGGCGCCGGTCTTTGCCTGGAGGTCGTCTTTCATGACCTGGATCTCGGCACCGCCGCGTCCGATCACTACACCGGGCCGGGAGGTCCAAACCGTGAAGCGGATGACGTGACCGACCCTTTCTATCTCGATACGGGAAATACCCGCATGCTCCCACTTCTTGGCGATGTACTTCCGAAGCGCGATGTCCTCGTGAAGATTCTTCGCATAATCCTTACCGCCGGCATACCACTTGGACTCCCATTCACTGACGACTCCAAGACGGAATCCGATTGGGTGAACTTTCTGTCCCACGAGTTCCCCCTCCTTAACGTTCTGCCACTGTGACTGTCACGTGGCTTGTACGGTGGTAGTAGGGGTGCGCCCTACCCATCGACACGGGGCGGAAGCGCTTCATCTTCGGCCCCTGATCCGCCGTAGCTGCTACGACCCGCAGTTTATCCGTATCCATGCCGAAATTGTGTTCGGCGTTGGCTACAGCGCTCTGCAACACTTTTCCGACGAGCTTGGCGGATTTCTGCGGGCTGAACTGGAGAGCCACAAGGGCGTCCCCGACTTTTTTGCCCCGAATGAGAGCCAGCACCCGACGAACCTTTATAGGTGAAACCCGTACCTGCCTGGCAACGGCTTTCGCTTCCATCACCATCACTCCTTACCTCGCTCTTGAGGAGCGCTCCTGACCCGCATGTCCGCCGAACTTGCGGGTGGGGGCAAATTCCCCAAGTTTGTGACCGACCATATTTTCGCTGATGTAGATGGGGATGTGGATCCTGCCGTTGTGCACCGCAATCGTGTGGCCGATCATGGGCGGCACTATGGTGGACCTCCGGGACCAGGTCTTGAGCACTTTCTTCGCGGTCCCTTCGTTCATGTCCTCCACTTTACGGAGCAGCTTCTGGTCCACATAGGGCCCCTTCTTTCTGGAACGAGCCATCTTAGTCCCTCCTTACTTCTCGTAACGGCGCCGGACGATAAGTCTATCGGACGGCTTGTTCTTCCGGGTGCGGTATCCCTTTGCGGGAGTTCCCCAGGGGGAAACGGGGTGCTTATGGGACTTGCTCCGTCCCTCACCGCCGCCCATGGGATGGTCGACAGGGTTCATGACCATACCGCGAACCATTGGACGTCTGCCCAACCAACGGGTCTTCCCGGCCTTGCCGAGGGACACGTTCTCGTAATCTTCGTTTCCGACCTGGCCGATGGTGGCCATGCATTCCTGCAGGATGAGCCGGAGCTCACCGCTGGGCATACGGAGGTAAGCGTACTTTCCTTCTTTTGCCATGAGCTGGGCCGATGTTCCTGCCGCGCGGACAAGCTTTCCGCCCCTGCCGGGCTCGAGCTCGAGGTTGTGGACCATGGTGCCCACGGGGATATCCTTCAGCTTCAGGGCGTTTCCGGGCCTGATGTCCGACTCGGGGCCGGCCACGATGGTGTCGCCGACCTTGAGGTCCTTGGGAGCCAGGATGTACCGCTTTTCACCGTCAAGATAATGAACGAGGGCAATGCGGGCGTTCCTGTTCGGATCGTACTCGATGGCGGCGATTTTTCCGGGCACGGAGAGCTTGTTCCTCTTGAAGTCGATGACCCGGTAGAGCCTGCGGGTGCCGCCGCCCCGGTGGCGCATGGTGATCCTGCCGCGGTTGTTCCTGCCGCCCTTCTTGTGAAGGGGCTCGAGGAGGGAGCGCTCCGGATCCTTCCTGGTTAGATCGTCGTTCTTCTGGACGGTCATGAACCTGCGGCCGGGAGTATAGGGCTTGAACTGTTTGATTGCCATTGCTGATTCCTTCTCCTTCCCGCTAGATGCTTGCGCCTTCGAAGAACTCGATGCGCTCGCCCTGGGCCAGACTGACGATCGCCTTTTTCCACGACCGGGTCTTTCCCTGGAAAGCACCCATTCTCTTCGGCTTGGCGTGAACGGACAGCACGTTCACATTCTGGACCTTCACCTTGAAGATTTCCTCGATGGCCTTCCGGATCTGGATCTTGTTCGCGGAAGGATGCACTTCAAAGGTGTACTTGTTCATCTCCATGAGACGGCTGCTCTTCTCGGTAATAACCGGGCGGATGATGATATCGTGGGCGATGAGGTTCATCCGACATACACCTCCTCGAGCCTGCTGACGACCTCGGGGGTCATCACGAGGGTTCCCGCGTTGAGAAGGTCATACACGTTGATGTTGCCCATGTTGATCACCTTTGCTCCGGGAACGTTCCGGGCGGACTTCGCCACGGACTCGTTGCTCTCGGGAAGGACGATCAGAGGCTTTCTGGCGTTGACCGCCGAAAAGAAGGCGATCATTTCCTTCGTGGAGGGCTTGGAGAGATCGAAAGACTGGACCACGGTCATGAGCTCGTCCCGGACCTTCAGCGAAAGAGCGCTGCGGATCGCAAGACGGCGTACTTTCTTGTTCACCTTCTGGCTGTAATCCCTGGGCTTCGGCGCATGGGTCACGCCGCCGCCGGTCCAGATGGGCGAACGGGTGCTTCCGTGACGGGCCCGTCCGGTTTTCTTCTGTCTCCAGGGCTTCTTTCCGCCGCCTCTGACTTCGCCCCTTGTCTTCGCGGACTGGGTTCCCCGTCTGCGGTTGGCGAGCTGTGCGACCACAACCTGGTGCATGGCGGGAACATGAACGGGGGCGCCGAAGACTTCATCGGCAAGCTGCATTTCCCCGAGCTGTTCTCCCTGGAATGATACGAGTTTCAGGGTAGGCATTGTAATTCCGGCCTCCTTCTCTGCCGACTAGCCTTTCTTGAAAAGGGTGACCAGGCTGTTTTTCGCGCCGGGTACCGCACCCTTGACAAGAAGAAGGTTATTGTCGGTGTCCACTGCTACGACAGTGAGATTCTTAACGGTGACTTTCTCACTGCCCATTCTTCCGGGCATTCTCTTGCCCTTGAAAACGCGGCCGGGGTAGCTGCTGGCTCCGCTGGAACCGCCCCGCCGGTGAACCACGGAAGCGCCATGGCTGGAATTCGATCCGCCGAAGTGGTACTTCTTCATGACTCCGGCGAAGCCCTTACCCTTGCTGATGCCCGACACGTTCACCGTCTCGCCCTCGGAGAAAAGGGACACGTTGATCTCCTGGCCGACGGAATATCCGTCGAGGACGTCAACCCGGAACTCCCGGAGAGTGTCCTGGGGCTCTACTTCCGACTTCTCGAAGAGACCCTGGCGGGACTTGTTCAGCTTCTTCGGGTTGACCTTTCCGAACCCGAGAACAAGAGCACTGTAGCCGTCCTTGTCAGGGGTCTTCATATCCACTACAGGGCACGGCCCGGCCTGGATCACCGTGACTGCCACCGCCTGGCCCTGATCGTTATATATCTGGGCCATTCCGAGTTTCTTACCCAGAATACCGATGCTCATTTCACTCCAACTCCTTTCAGCTCAGAGCTTCCCCTACAATTTGATCTGGATGTCTACTCCAGAAGGAAGGTTCAGCTGCATAAGCGCGTCCATCGTCTTCTGCGTCGGGTTGATGATGTCGATGAGGCGCTTATGTGTCCTGGTTTCAAACTGTTCGCGCGCATCCTTGTCCTTGTGAGGGGACTTCAGGATTGTAACCTTATTGATCTCGGTCGGAAGGGGTATCGGCCCGGAAACCTTGGCGCCGCTCCTGTCCGCCGTTTCGGCGATCTGGGAGGCGGAGCTGTCGAGTACCCTGTGGTCGAAGGCCTTCAGCCGGATGCGTATTTTCTTTGCCACTGTCTATTCCCCCTCTGGGGTTATTCAAGAATCTCGGTGACGACGCCGGCGCCGACCGTATGGCCGCCCTCGCGCACCGCAAAACGAAGACCCGGATCCATGGCGATGGGCACGA
>NZ_SORI01000015.1 GCF_004366815.1 Aminivibrio pyruvatiphilus
GTATCCCTCCAATGTCGATTGTGAGCCTGCTAGCCCAATCGGCAGGATACGCCACTTATTTTTCAAAGTCCATACACCAGATATGAGTTTAACTCCTGCAACGGCCAGAGCCTCCTTTCCCACGCCGCCATGCACCAGGGGATGCTGGCCCTCATGCACGCCCTGTCGCCTTTTTCCCTGTCCATGCTGAAACGGGAGCGGTACGCGGTGCCCTGGTCGGTGTTCACCGAGCCCGAAATTGCCCAGGTGGGGTTGACCGAGAAGGAAGCCCGCGCCAGGGGGCTGAACATACAGGTCATGAAGAAGGACTTCCGGGCCTACGGCCGCACCGTGGCGGACGGACACCCCGAAGGGTTCATCAAAGTCATCACCGACGGCCGGGGCAGGATCCACGGCGCCTCCATCGTCGGCGAGGCCGCCAGCGAGCTGATCCACGAGTGGACCATGGCCATCCAGTACAAAAAGCGGATGCACCACGTCATGATGATGCAGCACGCCTTCCCGTCCGTGTCCATGATCAACAAGATGATTGCTGAGGACTGGATGATGGAGAAAATGAAATCCGGCTGGATGCAGAAACTGGTGAAGTGGCTGAAGTAGGGGGGAAGGAATCCGCTCGTTCGGGACGGATGGTGTCATCCTGAGCGCAGCGAAGGATCTCGCTTTCGGTCTGCCATTCCGAACAACTGTAGAGTCAGAACCGAGATCCTTCGGGCGAAAAAACAGCCCTCAGGATGACAAAAGCCCAAAACGCCGGTCTCAGGACGACAAAAAACGAAAAAACAGCCCTCAGGATGACAAAAGCCCAAAACGCCGGTCTCAGGACGACAAAAAACCGGGGAACGGGCCTCAGGGCGACAGCGGATTGTCATCCTGAGGCGGTCTCTGTGGCCGGGGATGCTACGCGATCCCTGCGGTGGTTCGGGACGACAGAAGGTTGTCATCCTGAACGAAGTGAAGGATCTCGCCCCTAATGCAGTCCAGATTCAAAGCCGAGAGCCTTCCGGCGAAAAGCACGCCGTCAGGATGACAGGGCAAAGGTAACGCCAGGTCCTTCCCCTCCGGGGATGCTCCCTCCGCTTCGATTGGGTGCTGCGCGATCGCGATCGCATTGCTCAGGACGATAAAAAAACGAGGCCCCTCCTCACTTTCCCTGAATCAATGAATTTCATTGCAATTAATATCTTATATGATATGATACGCCTAAGTGAGTGAAAGGGGTTTTCTCAATGCAATGGAGAGTACTCTTCTACGTAAATGAGAACGGTAAAAGACCGGTAGAAGAATTTTTGAGAAAACTTCCTCCCGGACACCAGGGAAAAGCCATGCGGGCAATTGACCTTCTTGAGCAGTTCGGGATCTTTTTCAACGCCCGCATGCTGCAGCAATCCGAAGCGGTAAATTTGCAGGGTTGTGGGAGCTGAGAATACAGTTCGGCGGAGATGCTTCCCGGATTTTTTTATTTTCTTCACCATGACGATTGCTTTATTCTGCTTCACGGCTTCATTAAAAAGACGGATGCTCTGCCCGTGAAAGAAATGGAAACAGCCAGGAAGCGTAAGGAAGATTTTTTCAGGAGGTTTAGAAAATGAGCGGAGAATTGAGATCCTGGGAAGATGTAAAAAAAGACCTTCTAAAGAATCCGGAAACGGCGTCCGCCTACAATGATCTTGAGGGGGAATATAAACTCATCAGCGCCATCATCCAGTCCAGGCTGGAAAAGAAACTGTCTCAGGCTGACCTCGCTGCCAGAATGGGAACAAGCCAAAGCAATATCAGCAGGCTGGAATCCGGACGCTACAACCCTTCGCTGCAATTCCTGAGGCGTGTTGCCCGTGCGCTGGAAAAAGACCTTGAAGTGACATTGAAATAGAAAAAAATGGTCTGGTTTGAATATTCTTTTGGATTGAAAGGTTGTTTTCCTCCTGAGGTGAGTTAACTCCCCGCTTCGCTCGCTCGGGACGACAAGCAATTTCCATTCGTTCGGGACGGAGGGTGTCATCCTGAGCGGAGCGAAGGATCTCGTTTTCGGTCCGCCATTCCGAACAACTGTAGAGTCAGAACCGAGATCCTTCCGGCGGAAAAGCACGCCGTCAGGATGACAAACAAGGGCAATCCCGTTCGTTCGGGACGGAGGGTGTCATCCTGAGCGCAGCGAAGGATCTCGCTTTCGGTCTGCCATTCCGAACAACTGTAGAGTCAAAACCGAGATCCTTCGGGCGAAAAAACAGCCCTCAGGATGACAAAATTCCGGGGCATTGGCCACAGGACAACAGACAAAGACATCTCCGGGGAGGGGGAATCTCGCCCTTTGGCCCTAAGAAGGTTAGATCTCTCCAAGCAGTTTTTCCAGATTTACCAGCATAGTGTTTTCCGTTCTTTCAGCCTCTTTTCGCAGTCCCTCGGTAAAACCTGCCCTGCTGAAGAGGCAGTATTCCCGTTTTTTGTCCCTCAGCAGCAGCGTGGAGCGCTTCTGCAGTTTTTCCATTTCCCGCAGACCGGTCTTCTCGCCTTTCCATTTACACTCCCCGAAAAGGGCCCACTCAATGTCGGATCCCACGATGTCGATTTCCTCCTGCTGCCTGGTTTCCGGGTCGCTGCCCCACCAGCGGGCAAATTCCCGGTAGACTGTACGCAGACTTTTCTGCCTGTTCAGACGGACAAGGTACTGGCGGCAGATATCCTCGAACACTGGGCCGAAGTAGTCGCTGAAATGAGGAGCGATCATCTTTTCGAAAGCCTCGTCCGGCATCCCCATCCCGATGAGGGACATGGCGCCGGGGATGAACCGGTACCAGAAGCGGAAGAGCTGGTCTTTCACCCGGTAGACCACTTTTCTGCTGTTGTTGTCCCCGAAGGGGTAGTCTTTCTGTATAATCTCCAGGTCGATGAGAGCCTTGAGGTAGTTCGCCACGCTTTTTGACGGCATGCCGACCTTTGTGGATATTTCGGCCTGGCGGCTTGCTCCCCCTGCGATGGCCCGAAGGATGGAATTGTAGACCGCGGGCTCCCGCATTTCCTGTTTCATGAGATTGGCCGGCTCCTCGAACAGAACGCCGGTCCCTGTCAGAAACTCCTCTTCGACGGCCTGTCTGAAGCTGCCGTGACGCCCTGCAGCAAGGACATACTGGGGTATTCCTCCGGTGATTCCGTATCCGTAGAGCTGTTCGTGTCCTTTCCAGCCCGGGAAAAACTTCATGCTGTCAAAGCAGCCGAGGGGCTGGATTTTGAACTGGGCGGTCCGCCTGCCGTAGAGGGGGCTTTTGTAGTCCAGAACCTGGTGTTCCATGAAGCTCATGGAGGATCCGCACAGGATGAGAAAAAGCTGTGTTCCGGAGAAATAATGATCTATGGCTTTCTGGAGAATGGAGGGCAGAGACGGATTTGCCGAGGCGATGTAGGGGAACTCGTCGATGACAAGGACAATCCGCTCTTCCCGGGCGAAGTCGGCCACGTATCTGAAGGCCGAGTCCCAGGAATCGAAGGAGGAAATGAACGACGACTGCTTCCCGGGAAGGCTCCGGAGCACTTCGTCCGAGAACATGCGGAGGGCTTCGGAATCGTTCTGCTCGATTGACGCGTAGAAGACCGTTCGTTTCCCCGTGCAGAATTCACGGATCAGGCGGGTTTTTCCCACCCGCCTGCGGCCGTAGATCACGGGCATCTGGAAGCCTTTTTCACCATAGAGCCGGTTCAGCTTCTCCATTTCGAATTCTCTGCCGATGAACATGGGAACCCCTTCTTCAGTCTCATTTTACGTTTAGTCTAAATGCGATTAGACTAAACGTAATTAGATATATATGATGGTATATTCAAATGGCGGTGGTGTCAAGGGTGTTGCCATCCTGAGCGAATGCGATGGATCTCGGACTTGAGGCACACCAGAGTCAAAATCGAGGTCCTTCCCCTCCGGGGATGCTCCCTCCGCTTCGCTTGGGTGCTGCGCGATCGCGATCGCGGTGCTCAGGACGACAAAAAACAAGGTCTCAGGACGACAGAGGGTTGTCATCCTGAGACCGGGGGTATGGCCGAAGGATCTGGGGTGAGTTTCTGGACCTCGATTCTTTTGAGTCTGAATGCCGAAGTTTTGAAACATCCGGTCTGGACGCACTTCAAAAGCCAACCCGGATCCTTCGCTGCCGCTCAGGATGACAGAAAAAGGTACTCCTTGCTGTGGGATGCTCCCTCCGCTTCGCTTGGGTGCTGCGCGATCGCGATCCGGCGAAAAGCACACCGTCAGGACGACAGGCAAGGGCACTAAACCGAGATTCTTCGTCGCTGCACTCCTCAGAATGACAAAATTACGGCCCCGGCCACGGGCTCGGGGGCATACTGAGCGAAAGCCGTTGCGCAGTATCCCCGGAGGGGAAAGACCTTGGATTTGTCGTCCTGAACGGAGTGAAGGACCTGAATTCAGGTCCTCAGAATCAAAACCGAGATCCTTCCGGCGAAAAGCACGCCGTCAGGATGACAAACAAGGGGCAAACCCGTTCGCTCGGGACGACAAATAACTGCCGCTCGTTTGGGGCGACCGACAACTGCATTCGAGCGGGACGGAGGGTGTCATCCCGAGCGATCGCGATCGCGGAGCATCCCCGGAGGGGAGGGATCTCGCTCCTGGTATCTCCCCGTTTTCATTTTTCTGCGGCGCTATGCTATCCTTTTTTAGATGCGAAAAAGGCCGGAGGAGCTGAAGTCATGGAGCGTTCCTATTACGTCTATCTTCTTGCAAATGCAAACAACCGGGTGCTCTACACCGGAGTCACGAACAACCTGAAGCGGCGGCTTTTTGAGCATAAGCGCGGTCTTGTCGAAGGGTTTACGAAGAAGTATCGTGTTCATAAACTGGTGTATTTCGAGGAAACCAATGATGTTAATACTGCGATAGCAAGGGAAAAGGAAATAAAGGGATGGATCAGGGCGAAGAAAAACGCCCTTGTCGAGAAAGAGAATTCAGGTTGGAGTGATCTGAGCAAGGGATGGGAGGTCGATTCTTCCCTTCCGGAAAAGTGATCGTACAAAAAAGACAGTTTGTAGGAAGTGTTTGGAGTGTTATGTCATCCTGAGGCCTGCTGGAATGCTGTCATCCTGAGCGCAGCGTGACCTTGAAATCCACAAAAAACAACCCTGAGATCCTTCCCCTCCGGGGACGCGATCGGGCGGTGAAACAGCCCTCAGGATGACAGAACCCATACTTCCCGCTTCGCTCCGGATGCTCAGCGACCGCGATCGCTGCGCTCAGGATGACAAACAAGGGCAATAGCGGCCCTTTCTTGACTCTGGTGTGTCATTCTGAGGGCGAAGCCCGATCGCGGAGCATCCCCGGAGGGGAAGAATCTGCACTTGAAGTGGCTCAGAATCAAAGGCAGGTCCCTCGCCCCCTCCGGGGACGAGATCGGGTGGTGAAACAGCCCTCAGGAAGACAGAACCCATACTTCCCGCTTCGCTCTGGGTGCTACGCGACCGCGGTCGCTGCGCTCAGGATGACAAACAAGGGCAATAGCGGCCCTTTCTTGACTCTGGTGTGTCATTCTGAGGGCGAAGCCCGATCGCGGAGCATCCCCGGAGGGGAAGAATCTGCACTTGAGGCAGCCCAGAATCAAAGGCAGGTCCCTTCTACACGGAGGGGAAGGGGTTCTTCATAAAGGGTTAGAGTCAAAACCGAGATCCTTCCGGCGAGAAGCCACGCCGTCAGGATGACAGCCGAGGGCAAAGCCCTTCGCTCGCCCGTGACGACATAAACGATTGCCCCGGCCCGCCCCCTATGCATTCGCCGCCCGAGCCGTCATAATAGGATGCATCAGATGGAAGCAGGGAGTGCGCTGAATGGACGAGAAAGGCATCATTGTGTGTGCCGAGGAGATAGACGAGGGGCTGGAGCTTCAGCTCTGGAGCAGGGGGAAGACTCCCCGCCTGGTGATTGTCAACCGGGCGAAAAACACGAAGAAGATGAGCCCCCTGAGCTGGCTGGAGGGGGAAGAGAGAAAGCTGTCCCTCAAAGGGGCGGGAGGCAAGCCGGTCCATTATCCCATGGAGGTACTGGAGGAGCCGGTACGGAGGATGCTCTACCGGTTCGCCCAGGACCCTGTGTTCAAGGGGCTGCTGTGGCATTCCGTCCTCTTTCTGTCTGACCTGTTCCACGCTCCCAGGTCGGTGTTCGACAAAGGCGAGATGGCCCTCCTTCCCGAAGGGAAGCGGCGGTGCCTGTGGCTGGCTGATTTTACCGATGGCGGCGGGAAGGGCTTCTTCCGCCCCTTCTTTCCCCTGTCGGAGGCGGAAATGGCGGTCTTCGGAGGGGAGCCCTCCATCCCGATTCCGGGAGGAAAGTCAGTGGCCGACCTGAAGAAGACGGGGATCACGAGAAAGCTCGCCTCCGTCTGCCCCGAACGGTGGTATGAAACACCCCGGACTGCAGCGGCCGCGGTTCTGCTCGGCTTTTCCCTGGACTGCGAGGAGAGCGGCGACTTTTCATCCTTTCTCTGGAAGGCCGCCGATGGCGGAGTGGTGTCCAAAGAAGCTCTTGCGGCAGCTCCCGCGGACCCTTCCATCTCGAGGTTCGCCGCGAAGATGACGGGGTATGTGCGTCACTGGGCGGCCCTGGACAGTATTTCCGTGGAAACGGTTCTCGACTCCTATGACGCGATGAAGGAGAGGGGGTTTGCCCGGAAACGGCGGATGCAGTTCCCAGTGGGGGCCCTCGGAAACGTCGAGTATACGGTCACCCTCTATTCTGACGGGAAGGGAGCCATGGCCGTGGGGTGCGTTCCCGGCCAGGCGACGGACCGGCACAGGGGGGAAAGGGTGTTCACTCTGCCGGAGGAGGTTTACGGGCAGGCACTGCGGGACGATTCCTTCGGGGGAGCGGAGGACGACTTTTTCACCCTGTCCGCGCTGCTCCAGGCGAAGCTGTACGAGGGATGGCACCGCAGGATCAGGCGGTTTACGGACGTTTTTCTTTCGCCGGGAGGGTAGCCATGCCAGGGGGAGGAAGGATCCGGATCGGAACCTGTTCATGGGCGGACCGGGGGCTCGTCGCCAGCGGATGGTATCCTCCTTCCGCCCGGACGGCCGCCGCGAGGCTGGCGTTTTACGGGGCCGCTTTCGATACCGTGGAGGTGGACAGCACCTTCTACGCCATCCCCGAGCAGGCATCGGCCTTCCAGTGGGCCGCCAGGACTCCTCCGGGCTTTTTGTTCAACGTGAAGGCCTGGGGGCTGTTCACCTGGCACTCGGTGAAGTACGAGACCCTTCCTGAATGGGTGCGCCATGAAATTCCCCGGCCGGAGTCTGGGCGCCTCGATTTTCAGGGCCTGCCCCGGGAGCTCCGGCCCGTTCTCTGGAAACGGTTCACTTCCGCCCTGGAGCCTCTCCGGACCATGGACCGCATGGGGTACCTCCTGTTCCAGCTTCCCCCGAAGGCTTCCTTTTCACCGGTGATGATGCGCTATCTCGAGCGGGTGGCGGAGGTCACTCCTCCTTTCCGCACGGCGGTGGAGGTGCGGAACAGGTCGTGGATGGAGAAGGGGAACCGGGAATCCTTCCTGTCGCTGCTTAAGGGGGCGAACATGGCCTACGTGGCCGTGGACGAGCCGGAGCTCGACTGGACCGTGGGAAGGGATTTTCCGGTGACGGCCACCTGGGGGGCCGTGGCGCGGTTTCACGGGCGGAACAGGGAGGGCTGGACAAAAAAAGGAGCCACGGTGGCGGAGAAATTCCGCTACAATTACTCAGACGGGGAACTTCTCTCCTGGGAGGGGGCTGTCAGAGACGCCGCGGAGCGGGCCGGCAAGGTCTTCCTCATGTTCAACAACTGCTACCGGGATTATGCGGTGAAAAACGCCCTCAGGATGAAATGCCTCCTCGGCGTGGCCTGTTCTCCGGGAGAGGGCGTCCAGGGGGAACTTTCCTTTGGAGAATAAAGCTGAAAACATTAGAAAATAAGAGCCTGCAGTCTGGAATCGCCAATATTTCCGCTCCATAGGGCGTAGTCAGTGTTGATGAAAAGCACCCCCAAGGGTAGAATACTCTAAACGGGTTATCCGGACGGAGAGAACAGAAACGAGAAGCAAGTCAGGAAAAACCGATAGAAGCAGAAACAAGTCCAAGACAGCCTGTACCATGTTCCACCAGCACCGGAAGCTACACTGAAAAGAACCGGAACAAAAGAAGCATGTAAGGGTATATGCAACAATATCAAGGAGCTGGTTGTTTGACCAAGTGTCAGCACCACCGCGCCGGATAGCCCGTAAACAATCGGAGGGGGGATTTTTCCCCCTCCTTTTTTTATTTTTTCATCCATTCCGACAAAAAAGTGCTACTATTACTGTGGAACACAATATCCGTCAAGGGGAGGGAATGTGCATGCGTTTTTGGGTTCTTTTCTGCCTGGTCTTTTCAATGCTTTTTACCGGGGTGTCCGGGCTAACTCCTGCACTCGGGGCTGACGAGGCCCTGCTTCGGGGAGTCGTGTACGACGAAGGGCAGAAGGGACTGCCCGGCGTCGCAGTTTCCGTGTGGGACGGCAAACTGTCCTACAAGGCCGTCACTGATTTCGACGGGAATTTCACCATCCGGGGGCTCATTCCCGGAAAGCCCTTCGCCATCCGGTGGACCCCCCGGGGCGGCAATTCCGTGAAAGTTGACGCCCTGACCTTTCCCGCCGAAGGAGACCTCCATCTGTCCATGGATTACGGTTCCGTGGGCAGGGGGAACGTCTACACGGTGCGCCTCCCGTCCAACCCCTCCACGGGATACGGCTGGACGGCCCTTCACCAGGGGGTTGCCGTGGTGCGTCTGAAGGAAAATACCTTCCACGGGGAAGGGGATTCTTTCCCCGAGAGGGCAAAGACCGGACGGCCAGGCACGGAGCTGTGGAAGTACGAGGGAATCGCGAAGGGAAATACGGCCCTCATTTTCGGCTACCAGCGCCCGTGGGAGAAGGGGACCACTCCCGTGCGGTACCATGTTCTTTCCATGACGGTAAGATAGTTTGCTAAGAAAGGCATACCGGGCAGCCCTCCTTCCGAAGGCTGCCTTTTTTTATCCTGTGAAACCGGGAGGAAACCGATGAAAATCCTTCGATCCGTTCTGCTTTTCTTCGCCGTTCTTTTTTCTGCCCTGATTACTTCATTTCCCCTGGAGGCTTTTTCCGTGTTTACCCGGCCTACCGGGGATGAATTCGCCCGGTTCCGGGAAAATCCGCCCTCAGGCCGGAATACCGCCGCCCATCCTCTGGGTTACCGGCCTTCGCCCCTGGACCTCTCCCATGTCCGGCCCTCCGCGTCTCTCAGGGGAGAACTGGACATCCTGGCGGCCGGGGCGGGAGGAGCCCCCGTCTTTCCCCGGAGCTTCGACCTGAGAGAACTGGGCGCCCTCACTCCGATGAGGGACCAGAATCCCTTCGGCACGTGCTGGGCCTTTGCTTCTCTGGCGTCCCTCGAGTCCACCTTCCTGAAGGCCGGGAAGGGGGCCTTCGACTTTTCCGAGTGGCACCTCGCGTATTTCGCCTACGTGGACGAGGATCCTTCTCTGCCCGCCTTCACGGCGACCGCCCCGGGATTTGGCTCAGACCCCATTTTCGACCAGGGAGGGAGCGTATTCCAGGCGGCAGCCCTTCTTGCCCGGTGGACGGGGGCCGTGGCGGAATCGACCCGTCCGTACCAGAACACCAGCCCGTGGCCGGAATCCAGCAGGCCCCGCGCCTCCGACAGGGCGGCGAAGCGGCTGGAGAACGTCTTCCTGATCCAGGGTGAAGGATTACTGGACGAGGAGGCCGTCAAATACGCCCTGATGCGCTGGGGGGCGGTGAGTGTCCGGGTGGTCTGGGATGACGGCGCCTATTCCGAAGATCACGCTTCCTTCTACAATGCTCCGGAATCAGGAGGCGGCCATATTGTGACCGTCGTCGGGTGGGACGACGATTTTCCGGCGGCGAATTTCGTTGCCGCTCCCGGCCGCGACGGGGCATGGATCGTTCGGAACAGCTGGGGTACCGGCTGGGGAGAAGAGGGGTATTTCTATCTTTCCTACGCCGAGCCGACCCTGGGCTATCCGGCGGTCTTTCTCGGCGGAGACGACACTGCATTCGACAGGATCTACCAGTACGACCCCCTCGGATGGGTGAATAATATAGGTGCCGGAGGCGAAACGGCATGGTTCGCCAACATTTTTGAATCCCGGGGAAATGAAACCCTCGAGGCCGTATCCTTCTACGTTCCGGCACCCGACGCGTTTTTGCGGGTGGAGGTCCGGACGGGAGTGGCGCGGGACGACCCAGGGAGCGGCGAACTGGTCTCCGTGATGGAGGATATCCTGGGACCGTCGGGTTACCACACGGTGCGTCTTTCCAGGAGTGTTCCGCTGTCGGGAGGCCGGAGATTTTCCGTGGCGGTGAGGGTTACCACGCCGGGGTTTCTCAATCCCGTCGCGGTGGAATCCCGGGAAATCGGCTACAGCGACAAGGCGGACGCGGAACCGGGGCAGAGCTTCATCAGTTCGGACGGGGTATCCTGGAACGACCTGACGACCCTTCCCGGTCACGGAAATTCCAATGTCTGCCTGAAGGCCTTCACTTCCGTTTCCTCGTCCGGCGGCGGGTGCTCCTTTGGGGGAGAATCCGGAGTTTCCGGTCTTCTGCTCCTTCTGCCCCTGGTTCCGGTGCTCTGGAGGCGGAGGAAGTAAAACCGGGATCCCTCCCCTCCGGGGATGCTCCGCGATCGCATTCGCTCGGGATGACATCAGTTTCTGTCGTCCTGAGCAACGCGAAGGACCTCGATTTTGATTCTGCTCTCTCTAAAGGATACTTCGCGAGCGCATTTGTTTGTCATCCCGAACGACCGAAGGGCGGAGGGATCTCGGCTTTGGTTCCGAGTGCCGTCAACCCCGAGATCCCTCCCCCTCCGGGGATGCTCGGCATTGGTTTGTCATCCCGAACGACCGAAGGGCGGAGGGATCTCGGCTTTGGTTCCGAGTGCCGTCAACCCCGAGATCCCTCCCCTCCGGGGACGCGATCGGCCATGGTGCCGGCCTCGGGATGACAAGCCACTTCGCTCGGGATGACAGATCGGTCGGTGTCATTTTTTAGTTGTCATTCCGAGGAGCGGTTTTGGCGACGAGGAATCTCGCTTTGGATTCCAGGCGGACTCAACCCGAGATCCCTCGGCCAAAAACCCGACCTCGGGATGACACCTTTTAGAGAATTCCATGCCGTTTTTATTGAAAAAGGAGAGACCCTTCAATGAGACTGACCCGTTCCATTCTTTTCGCTGCCGCATGCATTTTCCTGCTTTCTCCGGATCTGTCCGCTTCAGAAAAGTGGAGAACTGCCCCTCTCAACACCGAGTTTTTGGCTCACCGTTCAGGGATGAGCTTCAATCTCCATTCTATGGGTGGACCGGGCAGGATGAATACGGCCCATCGGCGGATGCTCGGAGAAGTACCTTCCCCCCTCGACCTTTCCCACGTGAGGGCTCCCGTGCATTTTTCCGGTATCCGGGGGGGAGGCGACGTGTCTGCCTCCGCCGTCTCCTTCCCTTCGTCCTTCAGCCTCCCCGCTGAGGGGCGGATGACGCCGATACGGGACCAGGCGCCCTACGGAACCTGCTGGGCTTTCGGCGCTTTTGCTTCCCTCGAGTCCTTTTTTGCCGGCCAGGGGGAGGAGAACCTTGATTTTTCGGAGTGGCATCTCGCCTATTTCGCCTATGTGGACGAAGGGGAGGGACTGCCGGGATTCACACAACACCTGGACCCCCAGTTCGGGGGAGACCCCGTTTTCGACCAGGGGGGAAACGCATGGAAGTCCGCTGCACTTCTCGCCCGCTGGACCGGCGCAGTGGCGGAAGCCGACCGGCCCTACCAGAACGTCACCCCCTGGCCGGAGGAAAGCAGGCCCCTCTCATCGGACAGAGCGGCGAAGAGGCTCGAGCACGTTCTTTACCTCGGCTCGGCGCCCGATATGGACAGCATAAAATACGCCCTCACCCACTACGGAGCCGTTCGCATCGGCGTCAGATGGCCTTACTGGGATTTTGAACACGAGGTGCTCAGCCCTTCCTTCGCCTTTTACAACTACGATCCTGTCGGTTTTCAGAGCGGAGGCCATGCGGTGGCCATTGCCGGTTGGGACGACGATTACCCCGCGGCCAATTTCGTTGGGGATCCTGGACGGAACGGCGCCTGGCTGGTGAAGAACAGCTGGGGGGAAGCATGGGGAAATGACGGGTATTTCTGGGTTTCCTACGCCGACCCCACGCTGAACAGCCCGTCGGCGTACATCGGTGGAGAAGCGGACATCTTCGATTCCGTCTACCAGTACGACCCGCTTGGATGGGTGAACGATTACGGCGCCGGGAACGAGACTGCCTGGTTCGCCAACGTCTTTGCCGCTTCGGAAGGGCGCCCCGGGCTGGCCGAGGTACTTCGGGCAGTTTCCTTTTATTCGGCAGCCACGGAGAGTTCGTATCGCATTGAGATCAGGCGGAACGTGTCCCGTTCCGCTCCTTTTGAAGGCGTCCCGGTGTCCGTGAAGGAGGGGGTTTTGGGACCGTCAGGCTATCATACGGTTCGGCTAGACAGGGAGGTCTTTCTCTCCCCGGGCAATCTTTTTTCCGTGGCGGTGAAGATCACCACTCCGGGCTACGCCTATCCCGTACCTCTCGAATCATCGGAAGCCGGCTACAGCGACAAGGCGGATGCTGGACCGGGGCAGAGCTTCATCAGCGCCGACGGGGTTTCCTGGAACGATTTGACGGCTCTTCCCGGGCACGAAAAGTCCAACGTCTGCCTGAAGGCCTTCACTTCCTTCGCAGAAAATTCCGGGGGCGGCTGCTCCCTGGGAGGAGGCGGGTTCGCAGGTCTTCTGCTCCTTCTGCCCCTGGTGCCGGTGCTCAGGAAGCGGGGGAAATAAAATCGAGATCCCGAGCATTCGCTCGGGATGACAGTAGTTTCTGTCGTCCTGAGCAACGCGAAGGACCTCGATTTTGATTCTGCTCTCTCTAAAGAACGTTCCGCGATCTCATTTGTTTGTCATCCCGAACGACCGAAGGGCGGAGGGATCTGCCCTCTGGTTCTGAGTGACGTCAAACCCGAGATCCTCCCCCTCCGGGGATGCTGCGCGATCGCTGCGCTCAGGATGACAAACCGCTGCGCTCAGGATAACAAACAAGGCTGTCATCCTGAGGGTTGCTTCACCGCCCGAAGGATCTCGGTTTTGATTCTCGCTTTTTTGGTTTTACCGGATTCCAACCCGAGATCCTTCGCTGCGCTCAGGATGACAACAGTTTCTGTCGTCCTGAGCAACGCGAAGGACCTCGGTTTTGATTCTGCTCTCTCTCAAGGATGCTCCGCGATCTCATTTGTTTGTCATCCCGAACGACCGAAGGGCGGAGGGATCTCGCCTTTGGTTCTCGGGGTTGGTTTTTTGTGGATTTTAAGGGCGAGATCCTTCGCTGCGCTCAGGATGACAAACCGCTGCGCTTAGGATGACAGCTTTTTACTTCTTCCTTCTCATCAGCAGGCCGAGAGGAAGCAGGAGAAGTGCCAGGGCCGGAGCGGCTCCACCCGTCGCATTGCATCCGCCGCCGCCCCACTCCTCGGTCGGGGAGGCGCTTGCCATGGCGGCCTGGAGATTGAGGTATCCTCCCGTGGCGACCTGGCCGGAGAGATGGGAAGTCTTCGTCACGTTCCCGAGGATTCTGCTCCTGATCTTCCATGCCGCTTCCGACGGATACCTGGCCGCCAAAAGGGCTGCCGCACCTGACACATGGGGTGTGGCCATGGAGGTGCCGTTCAGTTCCCTGTATCCTCCGTCGTGGTAGGTGCTCCAGATACCCACTCCGGGAGCCGCCAGGTGAACGTAGCGGGAGCCGTAATTATAGGCCCGGTAGCCGCTTGAATTGATCGCGGTGACGGTGATCATGTTACTTTCATCGAAAGAGGCGGGGTAAGGACGTTCTCCGTCGATGGGGTTGTCTATGTTGTACCCATCGTTTCCGGCGGCGAAAACGAGAAGAATTCCCTGGTCCGCTGCGGCCCTGCAGGCAGTTCGCAGCGTCGTGACGGCGCTGCTGTAGGGCGAAACCCATCCAGCCAGGGAAAGGTTGGCGACACGGATGTTGCGGCCATTTCTCTTTTGCGCTGTTATATAATCCAGACCCTGGGCTACAGAGCCAAAGGTTCCGTCCCCATTCGAGTCAAGTACTTTGACCGCCAGGAGGCTCACTTGCCAGTTGACACCGGTGACACCCCTGCCATTATTGCCCACGGCGCCGATGGTCCCGGCGACATGAGTGCCGTGGCCGTTATCGTCCATGGGGTTGTTGTCATTGTTCCAAAAATCCCAGCCGTAGCGGCCGGAGAGGTCCCTTCCCATATTGGCCGCGAGGTCTTCGTGGTTGTAGTTGATCCCGCTGTCAAGGACGGCCACGTAGACGCTCCTGCTGCCCACGGACCTGTCCCATGCCGCAGGGGCACGGATGGTGTTCAAACCCCATAGACTGTTGTTCGTATAGTATGGATCGTTTGGCGTCCGGGTGGCGTAAACCCGGTAATTGGGCGACGCGGCGAGGACGGCAGGATTTCCCTCCAGGGCCTGCAGCAGTTCCTCCGTGGTCTTTTCCCCGCTTCTCAGAAGAACGATGTCCTTTCCCGTGACCTCGGCTATGGCGGGGGTGGAACTCACCGCCTGCGCCCCGGCGGAAGCCGCCACTTTTGCCGCCGAAGCGGAAAGGGCCTGGCGGAATGCGGCGGCGCTTACAGATTCGGCCGTAACCGGGGCCTTCAGGAGGACGAGGACTTCTCCTTCAGGGTAGTCATTATTTCCTTCCCGAAGCTCCGAGGCGCCCGCCACAGAGGCCAGTCCCAGAAGGACAACCAGGGCGACGATTCTTCCGACTCTCCTCATTATTTCCACCTTCTTTCTTTTGGGGCTCTGAATGCTCTCTAGTGCGAGATTCCAAGGGCGAGATCCTTCCCTTCCGGGGATGCTCCTCCCTCCGCTTCGCTTGGGTGCTGCGCGAGCGCGATCGCATTCGCCCGGGATGATAAGGCGAGACGAGAACAAGCCAAAGCGAGAACAAGCCAAAGCGAGAACAAGCCAAAGCGAGAACAAGCCAAAGCGAGAACAAGCCAAAGCGAGATCCTTCGCTGCGCTCAGGATGACAATCCAAGGGCAAGATCCTTCCCCTCCGGGGATGCTTCGCGATCGCTTCGCTCAGGATGATAAACCGCTTCGCTCGGGATGATAAACAAGACTGTCATCCTGAGGCCGGTTTTTTGGCCGAAGGATCTCGGGGTTGACTCTGAATGAAGTAAACCCGAGATCCTCCCCCTTCGGCGATGGCGCCTGCCTCGGGATGACAACTCTTACCAGCCGCCGCCCCCGCCCCCGCCGCCTCCGCCTCCGGACGAGCCGCCGCCTCCGCTGCCGCTTGACGAACCGGGCGCCTGGGAGGCCGACGCTATGGTGGACGACATGGAGGACGCCAGCGAGGCCACTGCCCCTCCGGTGTAGAAGTTCGCCGCGGAGGGTCCCGAGTACCAGTCGGGCTGGTACTGCTGCTGTCTGAGGATATCCTCGAAGCGGTCCGCCCACGTTTCCGCCGTGTCCAGGGCGAAAGCGTAGGGAAGGAGCTTTTCAAAGACCTCCGGCGTTTCCTCCGGCGGGTTGAACATTTCCAGCCGGTGCCGCTCGGCGGTGCCCATGTACATGGCCAGGCCGTCTGCCTCGTTCAGCACGTCGTTTCCTTTCTCCGTCCTGACCGTCATGAGCTCCCGGAAGACCAGGATCATCAGTCCGGCCGCCAGGGGCGGCACGAGGAGCCATCCGCTCACCTCTGTGAGGGCGGCCAGGAAGAGAAGGGTGATGATCGTCGCGAATATGGCCGGGATGAAGGCCGTGATGATTTTCCGGAGAATGCGTCCCCTGCTCCTGATTCGTTTCCAGGCGAAGATGTAGAGTGCTCCCGCTGCGAGGATTCCGCCCACGGCAAAGACGGAGAGCAGGGCGCCGTCCTCCTGGCCGCCCCAGGCGAGAAGGGCGTAGATCAGGACGGGGATGAGAAACCCCGCCGCCCATATGAGGGTGTTTTTTGAGAAAAGTGACTTTGAGGCGTCCGACCAGGAGGCTTCCAGGGTTTCCTTCGCCTTGCCGAGGATTTCATGGTTGTCCTGGACGAGATGGAGCTCTTTTCTTCCCCGGGCAAAAAGGGCGTTGAAAAGCCGTGATTCCTCCTTCGAGGGAGTTGTCTTCCATCCTTCCCTGGGAAGGGACACAAGGGCGTATCGTTTCCCGGCAAGCTTGGAAGCCAGGGACACCACGCCCCGCAGCAGGCTCTTTTTCCCTATTTCGCCCTGCCGCTCCATGGCCTCCTCGAGGGACATCTCCTCGATTTTGAGGAAGCCCCTGACCGCCAGGTTCAGGATTTCAGCGGTGAAGCAGGAGTTGTCCATGCCCATCCGCCTGACGAAGCGGAGGAAGCCCGGTCCGTTGCCTGCCGTGGGGCTGAAGAGGGGGATCACCGGTTTTCTCGGGGGATCCTTCCCCCAGCGGATCCAGGCGAGGGCGTAGTACAGGAGCAGCAGAAGGGGAACGCTCCAGAAAAATACAGTGCCGAAGCGGTCGAAGAGGGCATAGCGGATGGGCGGTTTCGGCTTTTCCACGATGCCCTTGGGCCAGGTATAGGCCACGGTCAGGCCTTCACCGGGGGCAAGACGCCGGGTGGTCTCCACCGAGTTGTCGGGGAGGATGCGGGCATCCTGTCCACGGGCTCCCTGGGGGCCTGTATAGATATCGACGGACGAAAAGGGGACATTGCCCGGCAGCGAGGCGGAAAAGCGGGCTTTCAGTATGGGGAAGACCCAGTCGTTTCCGGTGACGTTCCAGTAGAGTTCGTCGTGTTCATCGAAAAAACCGAGCTGGCCGGTGGTCACGTAGACGAGAGTGTAAGTCTGCTCGCCGAGGGGGGCATTTCCTTTCGGGTCTCCGAGGTAAACCCGGACGCCGTTGGAGCGGGATTCGGTGCTGTAGGGAACCCGTTTTCCGTTGAGAAGGGCTTCTTCAACGGAAAATCCGACCCGGACGGTTTTGCCGGAACTGTCCGTGTAGGTGGTGGGAAAGTCCCGGAAAATGCCTTTCCGGATACGCACTCCTTCCACGCGGACGGTGATGTCTTCCCGTACTTCGAGGGAAGCGTCCCCGCGGACGGAAGCCGAAGAGGAAAAAAGGAGAATGGCCTCCTCAGCCCCGGAAGGCCGGGGGAGGAGCACCAGGGCCAGCGCGAGAAGCGCCGGCGCAAGTTTGCGGAACAATACCATGGATGCGCCTCCTCCGTCTTCGGTGGAGCCTAGAAAGAGACTTTCGGGGCGGTCTTCTCTTCCTCCGCAGCCTCGAAGTAATCGGCCTTTTCGTAGCCGAACTTCTGGGCGATCAGCACTGCCGGGAAGGTGGCGATGGAGATGTTGTAGTCCCTCGCGGCGCCGTTGTAGTACCGCCTGGACATCTGGATGTCGTTCTCCAGGGAGGCGAGCTGCTCCTGGAGCTGCATGAAATTCGTGTTGGCCTTCAGTTCGGGGTAGTTTTCCGCCACCGCGAAAAGGGTCTTCAGGGCGCCGGAAAGCATGTTCTCCGACTCGACCCGTTCGCCCACGGACTGGGCGTGGCTGATGGCCGACCGTGCCTCGGTGACCTTTTCGAAGACTTCCTTCTCGTGGGAGGCGTAGCCTTTCACGGCCTCCACGAGGTTGGGAACCAGGTCAAAACGCCTCTTGAGCTGGACGTCGATGCCGCTCCACGCTTCGTTCTTGAGGTTCTGCATCCTGATGAGCCTGTTGTAGACAGAGACGGCCCAAAAAACAACGCCAGCGATAAGTGCGAGAAGAACCAGCAACACGATCATGAAAAAACCCCTCCCAGACGGAAAGATGGAATTAAAAAACCTTCCGATCATTCTACACCAAAGGGCAGGCCGACCGGAAGGTATTTTCTTTGTTTTTTTGCCTCATGTCGTGGGGAAAGAAGGGGAGTTCTTGGTGAGGTAATCCTGAGGGCGTTTTCGGATTGTCATCCTGAGGAGCGTAGCGAGGAAGGATCTCGGGATTGACTCTGAATGGAGTAAAAATCGAGATCCTTCCCCTCCGGGGATGCTTCACGATCGGCCATGGAGCCGGCCTCGGATGACAAACAGGGGCGAGATCCTTCGCTGCGCTCAGGATGACAAAGCAAAAGCATGATGGCAAACTGCTGCGTTCAGGATGACAAACAGGGGCGAGATCCTTCGCTGCGCTCAGGATGACAAAGCAAAGAGCATGATGGCAAACTGCTGCGTTCAGGATGACAAACAGGGGCGAGATCCTTCGCTGCGCTCAGGATGACAGAGCCGCTGCGCTCAGGATGACAAAGCAAAAGCATGATGGCAAACTGCTGCGTTCAGGATGACAAACAGGAGCGAGATCCTTCGCTGCGCTCAGGATGACAGAGCCGCTGCGCTCAGGATGACAGAGCCGCTGCGCTCAGGATGACAGGCTATTCGGGACGACAAGGTCCTTTGAAGGTCAGAGATACCTCCGGATTTCGTCCAGAGACTTCCGTTTCTTCGGCGGGAGGTAGTCCTCGTCGGGCGGGTAGCCCAGGGACAGCATGAGGTCGATCTTCGCCTGCCGGGGCAGGGCCAGCTCCCGCTTCACGGCCTTTTCGTCCAGCCAGCCGAACATGCAGGTTCCCAGGCCCAGTTCCGCCGCCTGGAGGGACAGGTGCTCGCAGGCTATGGCCACGTCCATGACGCTGAACTGGATGCCCCGGAAAAAGCCCCCCATGGACGCGGCGTACCCGGACCGTTCGGTGAGGACGGTGATGAGTACCGGGGCATTGGCCGCGAAGGAATTCATGGAGTAGATTCCGCTGAAAGCCGCCTTTGCCAGGGAAGCCACCTTTTCAGGGGTGTTGGCCACCAGGAAGGTCCACGGCTGGGAGTTGCAGGCCGACGGGGCGAGCCTGGCGGCTTCGAGACATTTGTCGATGACCGCCCCGGCCACGTGAAAGGACGAGTATTTCCTGAGGCTGTATCGTTTTCTCACCAGGTCGACGAAATCCATGGTCTGCCCTCCCCTCCTCAGATGGTGGGGGCGTTGTAGACCAGGTAGCCGGCCGCAGCGAGAAGCAGAAGGCCGCTGATCTTTCCGAGCCAGGCTGTGGCTTTTCCGCCGCCGGAGAAGATACGGGAAAAGGCGTCCGTGGCGCTTCCGGCGGCGATGATCACCGTGCAGTGGCCGGCGCCGTAGGCCGCCACGAGCAGCAGCGCCCGGACGATGTCGGTGGCGGCGGTCTGCATGGCGAGGAAGATCACCGGGGCAGAGTAGGCGAAGCTGCACGGCCCGAGGGCCAGGCCGGAAAGGGTCCCGAGGGCGAGGGCACCCCGGTAGCCCGTGTGTTTCGTCGTGGGGCCGGAGCCGCCCCGGAACCACGGCATGTTGATCAGCCCCAGAAGGTGCAGGCCGAAGAGGGCGAAGACGGCAGCCACGATGTAGTTGGTGTACCGGTCGATGCCGCCGAGGAAGACCCCGGCCGACGTGAGGAGCCCCCCGAGGAAGGCGAGATTGACGAAGACGCCGAGGGAGAAAACCACGGAAATGCGGAAGGCCGACCAGAAGGTGGGGTTGTCCGAATCGCTCACGTAGCCCACCACCAGGGGTATGGTGGCGATGCTGCAGGGACTGAGGGTCATGCCCAGTATTCCCCAGGCGTACAGGGCGGCGTATGCCGCCGCCCCGTCGCCGTGGAACACGCCGTAAAGAAAGTCATACACGCCGCCCATGACCCTGTGTCAGTTCCCTGTCTCCATGTCGTAGCCCAGGCCTTCCCAGTGCTTCTCCAGGGCGTCGAGGGGCATGTACCCCACCCGCTTGTCGAGCATCTTTCCCGTCTCGTCGAGGAACACGAGGGTTGGGACGTAGCGCACCTGGTAGAGCCTGGCCACATCGGGGAAGTCCCGGACGTTCACAATCTGCACTTCGAACTTGTCCCCGTGCTTCTCCGAAAACTGGTCCAAAACTTTGGACATCTCAACGCAGGCCGGTCAGCCCGGAGACATGAGCTCCACGAGCTTGGGCCGGGCGGTTTCGGCCGCGTATCCGGAGTAGGGAAGCAGGAGAACTACAGCGAGAGCGGCAAAGATAAGAAAGAGCCGGTTAATGGTCATTTTTTCATCCCCCCTGGGTGTATTTCGGTATATGAAATTGCAGCATTATTGTAGCCGTTGACCGAGGGGCCGGTCAACGCGAAAAGGGCGGATTTTCCCTTTCCGGGAAATTTTCGGTAGAATGGCGGAGCGGAAGGGGAGTGAACTGAGTGGAAAAAGAAAACGATCGGGAAAATGCCTTTTTTGAAGATCTCGTCGCTGTCCGCCGGAGGCTTCACGCCTGTCCGGAGCTGGATTTCGACCTGAAGGAAACCGTGGGGATCGTTGGGGAAAGCCTCGATTCCCTGGGTATTCCATGGCGGTTCGTCGCCGGAAGCGGCATTGCCGCCCTCCTGGAGGGAACGGAGCCCGGGCGGACGGTGCTGCTGCGGGCGGACATGGACGCCCTTCCCGTGGAGGAGGAATGGGAAGTTCCCTGGCGGTCGAGGTATCCCGGGAGAATGCACGCCTGCGGCCATGACGTCCACACCGCCTGCCTTCTCGGGGCGGCCCGCCTGCTGGCGGACAGGAAGAACGATTTTTCCGGGAACGTCCTTTTCGTCTTCCAGCCTGCCGAGGAGACCTCCGGGGGAGCCCTTCCCATGATCCGGGACGGCCTGCTTGAGGGGCCGGCGCCCGACGGGGCCTTCGCCCTTCACTGCGATCCCTCCCGCCCGGCGGGAACGGTGGGGGTTCACCGTGGGGCCTTCAGGGCGGCATCGGACATGTTCGACTGCGTGGTCAGGGGAAGGGGAACCCACGGAGCGGAGCCCCACAGGGGCGACGACGTGATCGCCGCGGCCTGCAGGGTGGTGACCGCCCTCCACGAGCTGGTGGGGCGGACGGTGTCACCGGCGGAGCCGGCGGTTCTGTCCATCGGTTCCTTCCACGGGGGAAGCGCCAGGAACGTGCTGCCGGAGCGGGTAGAGTTCTCCGGGATCCTCCGCACGCTGAAACAGGAGACGAGGGTCGCCCTGAAGGCGAAGATCCGGCGGACGGTGATGAACATCCCCGATATCCTCGGTGCCGTGGGCGAAGTGTCGTTCACCGAAGGATATCCCGCCCTCTTGAACGACCCTGAGCTGGCCGACCTGGTCCTCCGGGCCGCCGAAGGGGTTCTCGGGAAGGAGAACGTTGCGGTCCTCACGGAGCCGAGCATGGGGGTGGATGATTTTTCCTTCTTTCTGCAGCGGATGCCCGGGTGCTACTTTATGCTTGGAACCGGCACGGGGAAGGGGGAGGACGCCCCTCTCCACAGCCCCCGGTTCCGCCCGGACGAACGGTGTCTTCCCGCCGGGGCGGAGGTGCTGGCCGCCGCGGCGCTTTCCTTCCTCGCGGGGGATTACCAGAAATAGTCGAAGAGCTGCCCCATGGGGAAGCCCGAGATCACCGACCGACCGAATCGGGAGTACAGGTTCCGCTTTCCGTCGGCCAGCGCCTGCGGGGCGAGCCCGAGACGGATGGAGTGGGATGCCTCGATGTAGGCCGCCAGTTTGTCGCAGGCCTCGATGATCCGCCCGTCGAGAGGGTTGAGTTCGTCCCTGTTCTGTTCTTCCCTGATGTCGCCGTCGAGGAGGGCCGGAACGTCCACTCCCTTCGGGCAGATCTTGTTGCGGAACTCGTTCTCGGTGAAGTACCGGATCTCCTGCCGCCACCCTTCGGGGAGGAGGGGGAGGATCCGCTCCTCCATGGCCTGCTTTTCGTAGGCCTTGATGAGGTCGTCGAGCCCCTCCACGGAGTTTTTCACCGGGGAGACGATGTCCCGGGTCAGCACCTCGGGAAGGTCGTGGAGCAGTCCGCCGAAGAAGTTGTTGTATTTCCTCCTGGGGCAGGCGCCGGTCTCCATGGAGATGAAATAGGCGAGGACGGCCACGAAGAGCAGGTGTCCAAGGACCGATGTCTGGGGGATCCGGGGAGTCTGGGCCCACCGCTTCTGGAAGCCCAGCTGTCCCACCAGGGAGACGAAGCCCCAGAGACCCATGTCCCTGTCGGGCAGTTCCCGGGCGGCGAGCATTTCGTCCACCGCCCGCAGGTCCCGGTGCTCGTTGATCTGTCTTGAAATCTCGCCCCTGGTCTGCTCGATGCCGAACATGGACTTGGTGCTGCTCCAGTGGTAGATGAAGTCGAACTCCCACTTGGTGGCCAGGTAGTGGGCCGCCCGGAGGCTTTTGCGCTCCAGGGAGAGGTCCCCGTCGTGGAGAAGATACGCCCGGAAGCGGGCGGCGAAGTCCGGGGACAGACCCTCGAGATCGGGGGCGAGCCTGTCGGCCACCCAGGAGTTGAGCTTTTCCCTCTGCCCGGGGTCCTGCATGAGCTTGTGGAAGACGGGAGGTTTGATGTCCGTCAGGACCACCCTGTGAAGGAACTCGAAGATCCCCCCCTCGATGAGGGCCGTCCAGTCGATGTCCCGGCCCCGTTCCTCTCCCTCGTACCGGGCGATGACCCACGCCATGATCATCTTGTGGGCCTGCTTTCCCAGCTCGGTGAAGGTGGCTGGGTGGGGGTGGTCGTTCCAGCGCTCCATGCTGGCGGCGGAGAACACGAGTTCAATCAGGGAACGGGTTATCACGGGAATTGCCCTCCTTTTCCCGGCGGAAACGGCCGGAATATCCGTTTTTTTTATTATACAGCTCGCCGGGCGACCGGAGGAAAGAGGGGGCGGGGTTCGGTGATTGTGTATGCAGTATCCTTCTTGACAGCGAGGCTTCCCGTGGCCTATAATCCTTCCGTATGCAGAAGGGGATGCACCAGGGAAAGCCTGTCAAGATCAATGCAAAAGGCAACTTTTTCCCGGCCTCTCTGCGTAAATATATCGAAGGAGATGACAGAATGAAAGGAAACTCCCGCACCAAGGCAACGCTTCTGGCAGTATCCGCAGCAGTTCTTCTGTGCCTTTTTGCCGTTCCCGCCCTGGCGAAGGATACTCTTGTCGTGGCCAACATTTACGACGCCCGCACCCTGGACCCCATCGTCCAGAATGAGGTGGCCACCTCCGGAATGTGCCTTCACATCTACGACACCCTTCTTGCCCTCGACCAGGAGAACAACCTCGTCCCCATGCTCGCCGAGAAATGGGAGCAGATTGACGACGTGACCTACAAGTTCACTCTCCGCAAGGGCGTGAAATTCCACAACGGCGAGCCGTTCTCGGCGAAAGACGTCAAGTACACCGTCGAACGCGCCCAGACTCCCGTCGGAAGCGCCATCCGCCAGTATTCCGAAGTTGTCGACAAGGTGGAGATCGTGGATGACTACACCGTCATCTTCAGGCTGAAGGCTCCTTTCACCCCCTTCCTCATGTCCCTGAGCCACACCTGGGGAAGCATCGTGAACCAGAAGGCCGTCGAGGCCGGCGGTGAGTCCTACGGCATGAATCCCGTGGGCACGGGCCCCTTCAAGTTCAAGAGCTGGAACAAGGGCGACCGGATCGTCCTCGAGAGAAATGATGACTACTGGGGCAAGAAGCCTGCCTACAAGGAGCTCGTGATGCGGGCCGTGGCCGAGAGCATCAACCGGACCATCGAGCTCGAGAGCGGCGCCGTGGATATCGCCTACCGCGTGCCCGTGACCGATGTCCGTCGCGTCGAGGAGAACGAAAAGCTGACCCTGTACCGTCACCTGGAGAACTCGACGACCTACATGGGATTCAACTGCGCCAAGGCTCCCTGGGACAACCCGAAGGTCCGCCAGGCCGTCCGCCTCGCCCTCGACAACGTGGGAATGCAGAAGGCCGTCTTCCGCGGCACCGGCAGGGCTCCCAACGCCCCCGTGGCCCCGAGCGTGAAGTACTCCCACAAGGACATTCCCTACGTGAAGCGTGACGTCGAGGCCGCCAAGAAACTTCTTGCCGAGGCCGGCGTGCAGCTTCCCCTGAAGGCCGAGATCTGGACCAACGACTACAAGCCCCGCCGCGACCTCGCGACGATCATCCAGGCCCAGCTCAAGGAAGTGGGAATCGAGCTCGAGCACAAGGTCCTCGAGTGGGGTGCCTATCTTGACGGTCTCCAGAAGAAGACCCACGACATGTACATCCTCGGCTGGGTCGCTTCCGTTCCCGACGCGGAGTTCGCCATTTCCGGCGTGCTGAGATCCACCGGCGGCTCCAACTACTCCTTCTTCGCCGATGCGGAAGTGGACGCGCTCCTCGAGAAGGGCAAGAGCCTTCCTGACGGCGAAGAGCGCGCAGCGGTGTACAAGAAGGTCCAGGAGCGGATTCACGAACTTGCCCCGTGGGTGTACATGTACAACGAGGAGACCTTCCACGGTTCCCAGAAGAACGTGAAGGGATTCGTTCCCAGCCCCAGGGGATACCACCTGCTGACGAACGTAACCTTCGAATAGGAGGAGACCGTCGGAGAACCGCTTCTGCCGGGGCTCCCTGGCTGCACGTCCGGCTGAAGTACTGAAAGCGGTCATGTTGCAGGAGCATGGAGAATTCTATGCTCCTGCTTTATTTTCCAACGGAAGGATGAACAGCGTATGTTCAAATATATAGCCAGAAGGATCCTCTTTCTTCTCCCTGTGCTCGTGGGGGTCTCGTTCATCGTTTTCTCCCTCCTCTATATCACTCCCGGCGATCCCGCCCGGATGGTCCTCGGAGACCAGGCAACGGAGGAGGCCGTCCAGGAATTCCGCAACAAGGAAGGGCTGAACGATCCTTTCCTGGTCCAGTACGGTCGGTATGTCTACAAGGCGCTCCAGGGTGATATCGGCCGTTCGTACATGACACGGCGCCCGGTATCCGATGAAATTCTCTCCGCCTTTCCGTCCACCATCAAGCTCGCGGCCTTGTCCATGGTGATCGCGATTCTTCTCGGCATTCCCTTCGGCATTATTTCGGCGATCCGCCAATATTCCCTGTTTGATTCAGTGACCATGATTTTTGCGATGGTGGGGCTTTCCATGCCGGTGTTCTGGCTCGGAATCCTGCTGATCCTGTTTTTTTCGGTCCAGCTTCGCTGGCTTCCTTCATCGGGGTTCGACTCTCTCGCAGCCATGATTCTTCCCTCGATTACCCTCGCCGCCCAGTCGGTGGCGATCGTGACGCGGATGACCCGTTCGAGCATGCTTGAAGTCGTGCGGCAGGACTACATCCGGACGGCCCGGGCCAAGGGGCAGAAGGAATCGGTGGTCATCTGGAGGCATGCCCTGGGGAACGCCCTCATCCCAGTGGTTACGGTGGTGGGACTTCAGTTCGGCCATCTTCTCGGCGGCGCCGTGCTTACGGAGTCCATTTTCTCCATTCCCGGGGTGGGACGGCTTATGGTGGAGGCCATCAAGATGCGGGACTACCCCCTGGTCCAGGGCGGCGTTCTGTACATAGCCATAGCCTTCAGCCTGGTTAATCTGCTGGTGGACCTTGTCTATGCCTGGGTCGATCCCCGGATCAAGGCGCAGTACAAATGAGAGTGCCCCATACCGTCAGGAGGAACAGCCATGAATGAACAAACAGAAAAGAACATCGGGCAAAGCCAGCACGGCCTGAGAGAGATTTTCAAGCGCCTCAGCCGCGCGCCCCTGGCCATGATCGGCCTTGCCATAGTTGTCGTTCTTGTCTTTACAGCCGTCTTCGCCGACTATATCGCACCCTTCGGATACGCCGACCAGGATCTCATGGCGGCCTTCGAGGAACCTTCAAAAGCCCATCTCTTCGGCACCGACGAGTTCGGCCGGGATATCTTCAGCCGCATCATCTACGGATCCCGGATTTCCCTCCAGGTGGGCTTCATCGCGGTGGGAATCGCTGTTTTTGCCGGCGGCTTCCTCGGCGCCATTGCCGGGTATTACGGCGGGAAGGCCGACAACCTGATCATGAGGGCCATGGACGTCCTTCTTTCCATTCCCTCCATCCTTCTCGCCATCGCCATCGCCGCTTCCCTCGGTCCCGGTCTCTTCAACCTCATGATCGCCGTGGGCATATCCTCCACGCCGAACTATGCCCGAATCGTCCGGGGATCGGTGCTGTCCATCCGGAACCAGGAGTTCGTCGAAGCCGCGAAGGCTGTGGGATCATCGGACCTTCGGATCATCCTGAAGCACATCATCCCCAACTGCCTGGCTCCCATCATCGTCCAGGCGACCCTCGGGGTGGCCATCGCGATCCTGACCGCCGCCGGCCTGTCCTTCATCGGCCTCGGCATCCAGCCTCCCATCCCGGAATGGGGCGCCATGCTGTCCGGCGGGCGGGAGTACATCCGGGATTACGCCTACATGACCGTGTTTCCCGGCCTGGCCATCATGATCACCATTCTCGCGCTCAATTTCCTTGGGGACGGCCTCCGCGACGCCCTCGACCCCAAGCTGAAGCGATAGGAGACCACACACAATGGAAGACAAAAAATTGCTGCTCGACATACAGGACCTCTCGATCCACTACGTAGTGGAAAGCGGCACCGTCCACGCGGTGGAGCACCTCAATCTTTCCCTCGCTCCCGGAGAGAACCTCGGCTTCGTCGGGGAGACCGGAGCGGGCAAAACCACCACGGCCCTTGGGATCATGGGGCTCGTGCCGAACCCTCCGGGGAAGGTCGTCAGCGGGAAGATCCTCTTTGAAGGAGAAGACCTGCTGAAGAAGCCGGAGGAACAGATGCGCTCCATCCGGGGAGGCAAGATCGCCATGATCTTCCAGGACCCCATGACCTCCCTGAATCCCGTCATCACCGTGGACAAGCAGATCGCGGAGATGGTGCTCCTCCACAACGACGTGACGGAGCAGCAGGCCCTTGAGCGGGCCGAGGAGATGCTCGAGCTCGTGGGCATCAAGAGGGAGCGGGCGAGGGACTACCCCCACCAGTTCAGCGGAGGCATGAAGCAGCGGGTGGTCATCGCCATCGCCCTTGCGTGCAACCCGACCCTGCTCATCGCCGACGAACCCACCACGGCCCTCGACGTCACCATCCAGGCCCAGGTGCTGGAGCTGATGCACGAACTCCGGAGGAAGATCAACACGTCCCTCATCATGATCACCCATGACCTGGGCATCGTCGCCGAAATGTGCGACAAGGTGGCCATCATGTATGCCGGAAAGGTGGTGGAATACGCCCCCACGGAGGCACTGTTCAATCACCCCGGCCATCCCTACACCGAGGGGCTGTTCAATTCCATTCCCGACCTTGATTCCGACGAAGAGGAGCTGAAGGTCATCCAGGGCCTGATGCCGGATCCCACGAATCTTCCGTCGGGATGCACGTTCCACCCCCGCTGCCCCTACGCGGTGGAAGCCTGTTCGAAGGACGTCCCTCCCATGGTGGAGATCGAGCCCGGACATTTCGTGGCGTGCCCCGTGCGGGGAAAGCCCTACCTTCACCTCGGGAAATAGGGGGGAGCAGAATGGAACAGACACATCCGATGGTTGAAGTCACCAACCTGAAAAAATACTTCAAGACCAAGCGGGGAATGCTCCACGCCGTTGACGACGTTTCCTTCACCATCCGCAAGGGGGAGACCCTCGGCCTCGTGGGCGAGTCGGGATGCGGGAAGTCCACCCTCGGACGGGTGATGATCCGCCTGCTGGAAGCGACCGGCGGGGAGGCAAAGTTCTGGGGTGAGGATATCCTCAGGTATTCAGCGGGAAAGATGAAGGATATGCGGAGGAAGGTCCAGATTGTTTTCCAGGACCCCTATTCCAGCCTGAACCCGCGGCTGTCGGTGTCCGAGCTCATCGCGGAACCCCTGCTCGTGAACAGGGTGTACTCCTCGGCAGCCGAGCGGAACAGGAAGATCGCCGAGCTGATGGATACCGTGGGCCTCGCCAGGCGGCTCATGAACGCATACCCCCACGAACTTGACGGCGGAAGGCGCCAGAGGATCGGCATCGCCAGGTCCCTCGCCCTGTCGCCGGAATTCATCGTCCTGGACGAGCCGGTATCCGCCCTGGACGTGTGCATCCAGGCCCAGATCCTGAACCTTCTGAACAGTCTCCAGAAGCAGTTCGGCTACACCTACGTCTTCATCTCCCACAACCTGAGCGTGGTGAAGCACGTGTCGGACCGCATCGCGGTCATGTACCTGGGAAAGATCGTGGAACTTTCGGACTACAAGAGCCTGTTCGTGGAGCCCCTGCATCCCTACACCCAGGCCCTTCTGTCGGCGATTCCCCTGCCGAAGTTCGGAAAAAAGCGGGACCGCATCATCCTGGAAGGGGACGTTCCCAGCCCCATCGAGCCTCCCGAGGGATGCCGGTTCCAGGGACGGTGCCCCTACAGGCAGGACGTCTGCAAAGAGAAGACCCCGGAGCTGAGGGAACTCGAGCCCGGCCGGTTCGTGGCCTGCCATTTCGCGAGAACCCTCGTGCCGGCCTCGGGAAAATAAGACAAGGGAACAGAACGGGAGAAAATGATGAAGATCGATATGGAGTACGTGCTCCGGCTGCTCAGGGAACTGATGGACATCCCATCGGTGGCCGGGGACTGCCGGAAAATTCTGGACAGGACCGAAAGGGAGTTTCTCTCCTTCGGCCTTCCGGTCAAGAGAACCCGCAAGGGGGCCCTTCTCGCGACCATGAAGGGGCGGAACGACGAGGAAGTCCGTCTCGTCTCCGCCCACGTTGATACCCTCGGGGCGGTGGTCCGGGAGATCAAGCCCAACGGACGGCTTCGCCTCCTCCAGATCGGGGGCTTCGCCTGGACCTCCTTCGAGACCGAGAATCTTGTCGTCCGGACCGCCTCGGGCCGGGATGTCCGGGGAAGCCTTCTTCCGGAGAAGGCCTCCATCCACGCCTTTTCCGATACGGTCCGGGAGACCCTGCGGACCGACGAGAACATGGAGGTCCGCCTGGACGAGCCCGTTTCCTCCCCGGAGGACGTCCGGGCCCTCGGGATCGAGGTGGGAGATTTTGTCTTCTTCGACCCCCGGTACGAAGTTTCGGAATCGGGTTTCGTGAAGTCACGCTTCCTCGACGACAAGGCCTGCGTCGCCTTCCTGTTCGGGGCGATAAAGGCCGTGAAGGATTCCGGAATTCCTCCGGCCCATACGACCGTGTTCTACCTGACCAACTACGAGGAGCACGGTCACGGTATCTCCTGTCTGCCGGAGAATACGACGGAGCACCTCGCCCTTGACGTGGGGATCGTGGCCCCTCCGGCAAATTCCAGGGAGGACGCCGTGACCATCGTGGCCCGGGACAGCCGGACCCCCTACGACTTCGCCTTCAGGAAGTTCCTGTCCGACCTCGCCGCGGAGAACAACATCCCCTTCAGGGTGGACACTCACTTCCGGTATGGCTCCGACGCCAGCCTCGCGGCCGTGGCGGGCTTCGACGCCAATTTCGCCTGCTTCGGGCCCGGCGTGGACGCGTCCCATTCCTACGAACGCACCACCATCAGGGCGGTGGAGGCCTCCGGTGAACTTCTCGCCGCCTATCTCGTCACCGACAGGAAATAAGGAGTGAACACATGATGCCATCAGTTCTCGACCGTTTTTTGAAGTACATTCAGATCCCCACCCAGGCCGCCCACGGCAAAGATTCGGTTCCCAGCACCCCGGGGCAGATGACCCTTGCCGTAGAGCTTGGAAAGGAACTGCGGGCCCTGGGCCTTTCTGACGTGACCGTGGACGGGCACGCCTACGTCACGGCCACCCTCCCCGCCAACACGGACAAAAAGATCCCCGTCATCGCCTTCAACGCCCACCTGGACACGGCCCTGGAGGTCACGGACGACACGGTCCGTCCCCGGCTGGTGGAAAACTACGACGGAGGCGACATCGTCCTCAACGAAAAGGAGCGGGTGGTGCTCTCTCCTTCCACCTTCCCCGACCTGCTGAAGTACAGGGGCGAGACCCTGGTGGTCACCGACGGCACCACCCTCCTCGGCGCCGACGACAAGGCGGGAATCGCCGAGATCATGGCGGCCCTGGAATACATGACGAACCATCCGGAGTTCGTCCACGGCTGCGTGAAGGTGGTCTTCTCCCCGGACGAGGAGATCGGCCACGGGGCGAGCCTTCTGGATCTGGAGAAATTCGGCGCCGATTTCGCCTACACCGTGGACGGCGGGGAAGCGGGGGAGATCAGCTACGAGACCTTCAACGCCGCCAGGGCGAAGGTGACGGTCCACGGACGGAGCGTCCACCCGGGCAAGTCCAAGAACAAGATGGTGAACTCCATCCTCCTGGGCATGGAGCTGGCCTCCATGTTCCCCGCGGACGAGACTCCGGCGACAACCGAGGCGTACGAGGGGTTCTTCCACCTCCTGGGCTTTTCGGGGAACGTGGAGACCACCACCATGGACTACATTATCCGGGACCACTCGCCGGAGAAGTTCCAGCAGAGAAAAAAGGCCATGGAGGACGCCGTGACGGCTTTGAACGGCCGGTACGGCCAGGGCACGGCGGATCTGGATATGGCCGACCAGTACTACAACATGCTGGAGAAGGTCAAGCCGGTGATGCATATCGTGGACACCGCTATGGATGCCATGAGGCAGTTGGACATCGAGCCGAAGGTCATCCCGGTCAGGGGGGGCACCGACGGCTCCCAGCTCAGCTACCGGGGGCTTCCGGCCCCGAACCTTTTCTCCGGCGGGCACAACGCCCACGGAAAGCACGAATTCATCGCCGTCTCCTCCATGGAGAAGGCGGTGAAGCTGATACTGAAGATCGTGGAGCTCTACGCGGGGAAATAGGAGGGGTTGGAGTTCCGGGTAATTTTGTCATCCCGAGGCCGGTTTTTTGGCCGATCGCGCAGCATCCCCGGAGGGGGAGGATCTCGGATTTAGTGATTTCCGGAATCAAGAGCAGATCCTTCGCTCCGCTCAGGATGACAAGCAAATGCGCTCATTCGGGACAGGGGTAGCCTGTCATCCTGAGGCCGGGTTCATGGCCGAAGGATCTCGGCTTTGACTCACTGAAAATCAAAATCGAGATCCCTCCCCCCCTCCGGGGATGCTCCGCGATCCCTTCGGTCGTTCGGGATGACAAGCAAAAGCACTCCTTCGGGACAGGGGTAGTCTGTCATCCCGAGGCCTGCTCTCTGACCGATCTCATCCCCGGAGGGGGAGGATCTCGGATTTAGTGATTTCCGGAATCAAGAGCAGATCCTTCGCTCCGCTCAGGATGACAAGCAAATGCGCTCCTCAGGATGACAAGCAAAAGCACTCCTTCGGGACAGGGGTAGCCTGTCATCCTGAGGCCGGGTTCATGGCCGAAGGATCTCGGCTTTGAGTCACTGAAAATCAAAATCGAGATCCCTCCCCCCCTCCGGGGATGCTCCGCGATCCCTTCGGTCGTTCGGGATGACAGGCAAAAGCACTCCTTCGGGACAGGGGTAGCCTGTCATCCTGAGGCCGGGTTCATGGCCGAAGGATCTCGGCTTTGAGTCACTGAAAATCAAAAACGAGATCCCTCCCCCCCTCCGGGGATGCTCCGCGATCCCTTCGGTCGTTCGGGATGACAGGCATTGGCCTCCTGAAAACCAAATGCGAGATCCTTCGTGCCCTCCGGGGATGCTACGCGATCGCTTCGCTTCTCAGGATGACAGCTCCTGGTTTTGCTTTCTATTTCGACTGCCGCACCACCAGGGCAGCGAAGTACCCCGCGCCGAGGCCGTTGTCGATGTTCATCACCGACACTCCCGAAGCGCAGGAGTTCAGCATGGTGAGCAGGGGCGCAATGCCTCCGAGGTTCGCGCCGTAGCCGGTGCTCGTGGGTACGGCCACCACGGGACAGGACACCAGCCCCCCGACGACGCTGGGAAGGGCTCCCTCCATGCCCGCCACGGCCACGATGGCCCTGGACCGCTGCAGAACGTCCACATGGGCGAGGAGCCTGTGCAGCCCCGCCACCCCCACGTCGTACAGCCGTTCCACCGTGCACCCCATGTATTCGGCGGTGACCGCCGCCTCCTCCGCCACGGGAACGTCGCTGCTGCCCGCCGTGATGACCGTGAGCCCCTCGCAGGCAGGATAGTCCTTCCTCTTCGCCCCGATGATCCGGGCTTTTTCGTGGAATACGGCGTCCTGCAGGTGGCTCCGGACGATGCCGTACTGGTGGGCAGTAGCCCTCGAAAAGAGGATGTTGTCCTCCGTTCCGGCGAGGGCCGAGGCGATCGATTCGATCTGGGAATCGCTCTTTCCGGGGCAGTAGACGATCTCCCCGAAGCCTTTCCGGAGGGCCCTGTGGGTGTCGAATTTCACCTCCCCGAGGTCCCGGAAGGGCATTGCCCGTATCTGCCGAACCAGCTCGTTTTCGTCGAGATCTCCGTCCTTCACCCGGCGGATGAGGGAAAGAAGACTGTGTTCATCCATTGACCGCTCCGTCCTTTCGTCCCTGTTGGGCTCTCTGATGCTCCATCTCCGGCAAGATATGGTAGCATATATTACCGCACCCTTGGGATTGTCCCCCGAAAAAGGGGGGGAAGTACCCCGGGACACGGCACGAAAGGCGGTGCGCTCGAGCATGGCGATGATTCAGGTTGTGAGTTTCGATTCCGGGCTGGATCCTCACGAGGTCCTGGCCTGGCGTTACAGGGACCCGGAGAATCCCGGGAAGGGCGATGAACTGGGCACATGGACCCAGCTCGTGGTGGACGAGTCCCAGGAGGCTGTCCTCTACAGAAACGGACAGGCCCTGGATCTCTTCGGCCCGGGCAGGTATACCCTGTCCACGGCCAACATGCCCCTTCTCTCGAAGGTGGTGAACCTTCCCTTCGGAGGAGAATCTCCCTTCAAGGCATGGGTCTGGTTCGTCAACAGGGTTCACTCCCTCGACGTGAAGTGGGGCACTGTCTCACCCATCCAGCTCCAGGACCCGAAGTACGGTGTCCTGCTGCCCGTGCGTTCCTACGGCCAGTTCGGCATCCGCATCGGGGATTCCCGGAAGTTCCTGGTCAAGCTCGTCGGGGCCGCATCCCGGCTCGACCGGGAGACGCTGTTGAAGCATTTCCGCGGACTGCTTCTCACCCGGATCCATGACCTCATTTCCACCTACCTGATCCACAAGAAAATTTCCGTGGTGGAAGTCAACGCGTGGCTCGACGAGATCTCCGGCGAGATGAGGGACAGGGTGGCACCCCTGTTCCGGGAGTACGGCGTGGAGGTGCTCAACTTCTTCGTGAACTCCATCAATGTTCCGGAGGAGGACCCCGCCGTGGCGGAGCTCAAGAAGACCCTCACCGAGCGGGCAAAGATGGAGGTGCTGGGCTACAGCTACCAGCAGATGCGCTCCTTCGACGCCCTTGAGAAGGCGGCCTCCAACGAAGGGGGAGGAAGTCTCATCAACGCCGGGCTCGGGCTCGGAGTGGGCGTGGGCGGCGCCTTCGGCAGGCTGGCGGAGCAGATGGGGCAGAATCTTACCCCGGCGGCGCCTTCCTCCCGGACCTGCGGAAAGTGCGGCACGTCTGTATCGGAGGGGGCCAGGTTCTGTTCCGGATGCGGCGCCCCGATGCCCGGCAGGACCGTCTGCCCCGGGTGCGGCGCCGCCCTTTCCGGGGGGATGAAGTTCTGCCCGGAATGCGGCATGGCCCTGTCGTCCCGATGCCCCTCCTGCGGAAAGGCGGCCTCACCCGGAGCGAGATTCTGCCCGGAGTGCGGGGCGGGGCTTGGTGTGAAAAACAGCCCTGAAGATAGATAAATGGAAGGTGATGTCATGAACAGGGTATTCACGAAAGGGTTCATTCTGCTGGCCGTTCTCCTGGTGGTTCTGGCGGGGCTTTCCGCGGTGATGCTCCTTCTCACGCCGGAGGAGGCCAGGACAGGGAATTTCTGGATTTCCTTCTGGACGATCATCTTTGCGGTGGTCCTCGCCTTCCTCTATATGCTCTTCCACGTCTTCGCCGGGCGGGAGGGAACGGCTCCCCTGCCTCTCCTCCTGGGATTGTCCGTGACCTTCGCGCTGTACTGCGCCTTCGTCCTGGGAAATGTGGCCGTATCCCACTATCTTCTCGGCCTGTCCCGGAACGCCTACCTGGCCACCCACATCCTCGGGTTCCTGGTCCTGGCGGGAGGCGGGGGAGCGCTCACCATCCTTTCCCTCAGTACGAAGGAGGCTGACACGGCAGTCTCCGTCAAGAGAAGCAGGCTTTTCGTCCTCACCACCCGCATCGGTTCCGTGGCGGAGGAACTGAACCTCTGCCCGTACCGGGAGATGGCGTCCGGCATCATCGTCGGACTGAAGGACCTGAAGGAGGCCATCCGTTTCAGCGACCCCATGAGCGCGGGAGGGGAAGACGGGGAGGAGAAGGTGGTCCTTGCCGTGGGAGCGCTCGAGGACAAGTGCCGGCGTTTTATGTCCCTTCCGTCCGGCGGGGAGAGGGAAAAGGCGGTGCAGGAGATAGAAAACCTTATCGAAAGGGCGTTTGCTGCCCTCAAGGCCAGAAACGAGGAAGTCCTTCACGGAAAGTAGGCAATATTTTCCCCCTTTTTCCGTTTTTTTGGAGCCCTGTCCGCATTTTTTCGCACGGAGGGCTCTTTTTGCTTTACAATAACGGATGTCACCCGCAGGTGATATGTGCGGTTCATGCCGCACTCGGAGAATAAACCGAAGGGGGAGAATTCTATGGAAAGACTTGAAAAGATAATCCTGGACAATCTGCGCCTCGAACCGGAGAAGTCCTGTCTCTGGTGGGAGGGAAAGTGGTGGACCAACGGAGACCTGCTTCGGCTGGTGGAACAGTCGGTGAAGGTTCTCGAGGAAGGGAAATTCAGGGCCGGCTATCGGCTTGCGGTGCTCCTGCCGAATTCGCCCCTCGTGCTGGCCCTCTCTCTTGCTGCGTGGAGACTGGGGGGAGCGATTTCCCCGCTGAACGCGAAATCGGGCCTTCCGTCGCTCATGGGAACCCTGCAGCTGGTGGAACCCTGCGCCGTGGTCGTCGCGCCCGGCCTTGACGAACTGAAGACGGCCCTCGAAGAGCAGGACGTGCCCGTGGTGGTGGCGGAATCCCTTTCAGACGCTCTGCCGCCCCTTACCGTGAAGGAAACCTCACTGGAGGACGATTCCCTGGCGGTGATCTTCGCCACGTCGGGAACCACCGGAATGCCCAAGGCCGTTCCCCTCACCCACGGCAACCTGCTGGACAACTCCATGAGGATGTACGAAGCCCTTGAGCTCCTCGAGGAAGGGGATACCCTCCTCAACGTGCTGCCGAACTTCCATTCCTTCGGCTACACCGTGGGCGGCCTCATGCCCCTGGTGAAAAAACTCCGGCAGACCCTCCTCGCCTCGTTCCTCCCCCCGGTAGAATCCATGAAAGCCATCCACGCGTCGGGGACCAATGTCATCCTGGCGGTTCCCGCCATGCTCCACTTCATGATCGTCGCCGTGAGCAAGGGCGCCCCGAAACCAGCGGGCCTGAAGATGGCCGTCACCGGGGGAGACCGGCTGAACGTGCAGCTTGACGGCAAGGCCGAGGAGGTCCTCGGGGCAGCGGTCATCGAAGGATACGGCCTCACCGAGTGTTCGCCCGTGGTGGCGGTGAACCGGAACTACAAGGACCGTCGTCTCGGCACCGTGGGACCCATAGTGAGGGGGTACGAGTGGAAGCTCCTCAACGACAAGAACGAGGATGTGACCTCCTCGGGCGAAGGGGTGCTCTGGGTGAAGGGGCCTTCCGTCACCTCCGGCTACTTCAGGGATCCCGTCATGACGGCGGACCGTTTCACGGACGGCTGGTTCAACACCGGGGACTACGTCAGGATGGAAGACGGGTATGTCCGGATTCTCGACCGGGTGACGGATATCATCATCGTCGGCGGTTTCAACGTCTACCCCCAGGAGGTAGAGGCCATCCTCCACACCCACCCGGCGGTTTCCCAGGCCGTGGTCGTAGGCATTCCCCACCCTGTGAACGGCGAAGTGCCCAAGGCCTTCATCCGGCTCCACGAGGGGGCCCATGCCACGCCGAGGGAGATTATCGACTTCTGCAAGAAGCACCTCGCCCATTTCAAGGTTCCGAGGAGCGTGGAATTCATGGAGGCCTTCCCCCTGTCGAGCACGGGGAAGGTGCTCCGGAGACTGCTGCGGCAGAAATAAGCCCGGAATGGAAACATGAAACATGGGCGGGGGGCTGTTCCCCCGCCCATGTTTATTTTCCGAACCAGAATTCCGTGCGGGTGCAGAACTTCACGAGCATGAGCATCACCGGCACCTCGATGAGCACGCCCACCACCGTTGCAAGGGCGGCGCCTGAAGAAAGGCCGAACAGCATGGCGGCAGTGGCGATGGCCACCTCGAAATGATTCGAGGCGCCGATCATGGCGGAAGGAGCGGCGTCCTGGTAGGAGAGACCCAGTTTCTTCGACATCCAGTACCCCAGCCCGAAGATCAGCACTGTCTGGAGGAAGAGGGGGACGGCGATCCAGAGGATCGTCAGCGGATTGGCGACGATGACCTCCCCTTTGAAGGAGAAGAGCAGCACGAGGGTGATGAGAAGGGCCATGATGGTGACCGGCGTCAGGAAGTGGAGAAACTTCTCCCGGAACCAGGTCTCTCCTTTTGCCGTGAGGATCATCTTTCTGGAAATATAGCCCGCCGCCAGGGGCAGGGCCACGTAGACCGCGATGGAGAGGGCGAGGGCCTGCCACGGTACCGGAATGCGTCCCACGCCGAGAAGGAACCCTCCCAGGGGGCCGTAGAGAAAGAGCATGGTGAGGGAATTGATGGCCACCATCACGAGGGTGTGTCCGTCGTTTCCCCGTGCGAGGTACCCCCATACCAGCACCATGGCGGTGCAGGGGGCTATGCCCAGGAGAATGCACCCTGCGAGGTAACTCCGCCACAGGGGGACGGAGAGCATCCGGACGCCGTTTTCAAGGACCACTGTGCCGAGGCCGTACGTCGCCCCCGGCTCGAGGTCGAGGCCGAAGGGAAGCCGCACCAGGTCCACGGCGTCGGGACCGATGAAGTGAAGGAAGACCTTACCGAGGAAGAATACGGCGATGGCGTACATGGTGAAGGGCTTCACCGCCCAGTTGATGAAGAGGGTCAGCCCGACCGGCCTGGTGCTCTTTCCCGCCTTCACCACCTCGGCGAAATCGATCTTCACCATGATGGGGTACATCATGAAGAAGAGGCATATGGCGATGGGAATCGAGATCACCGGCGCCCCTCCCACGGAAAGGGCCATGCCGTCGAGGGTCTTCGCGAAGTCCGGGGCTGCCCTGCCGAGCCCGACCCCTGCGAGGATGCTCAATATGACCCAGACGGTGAGATATTTTTCAAAGAAACCGAGTCCTTTTGCTTCTTTTGTGATGCAGGCCTTGCCCTCCATTTTCTAGTTCTCCTCCCGGGGAATCGTTTTTTTCATGACGGTGCTGCCCTGGGGGCACACCCTGTCCAGCGCGGAGCTCTGCATCAGAGGAGCGGGGATATCCTCCCTCCGGGCAGCGGTGAATCCGGCACGACCGAAGAACCGCTCCGCAGTTTCGGTAAGAAGATACACCGTCCTGACTCCCTGCTCCCGGCCCCGGTCTATGATGGCATAGGTCATCCGCTCGCCGAAGCCCTTCTTCCTGTCCTTTAGCCGCACCGCGAGGGAACGGAGCAGCCCCGCGTCCCCCTGGATCTCCATGCCCGCGACCGCGGCAATGCCGTTTTGCTCCAGGACGAGGAAGTTCTCCGGCGATGCCGCCACGCCGAGGGGTGAGAGCCCGTTCTCCTCCAGGAGGGCCGCAATGGCGGGAACATCTTCAGGGACCGCAGTCCGGATGAAAAGATCCCTGCCTTCGATAGGTTCCACAGACGGCTTTTTCGCGAAGATCAGGGCGCTGGCCAGGGCGCCGCCGATTTCCCTCCGTTCTTCTTCGTCCAGGTCCGGAAAGGCGAATGCCGCCAGGGCGTCGGGAATGTCGAACACCTTTGTCCGGCGGATCTCCACCTCTTCGAAGCCCGCTTCCTTCAGAAGGCCGGCGTACTCCGTCTCCTGCAGCGCCCCGGAGATGCAGCCCGACCAGGCGGCGAGATTTTTTACGGCCCGGTCCGTCACCGGGCGGACAAACACAGTATCGGAGACGCAGAACCGGCCGCCCGGGCGGAGCACCCGGAAGGCTTCCTTCAGCACCTTTTCCTTGTCGGGTGAAAGATTGATGACGCAGTTGGAGATGATCACGTCCACGGTGCCGCTCTCGAGGGGCATGTCCTCTATGTACCCCTTCACGAGGGTTACGTTGTCCAGCCCGTTGAGGTTTTTCGCCGCTGTCTCGAGCATCTCGTCGGTCATGTCCAGCCCGATGACTTTTCCGAAGGGTCCCGTGGCCTCCGAAGCCAGGAACAGGTCGAGTCCCGCGCCGCTTCCGAGGTCGAGGACGGTCTCCCCGGGATGTATCCGTGCTTCGGTCAGGGGGTTGCCGCAGCCAAAGGACTGCCCGGCCATGCCCTCCGGGGTTTTACCGAGTGTGGCGCCGTCGTAGTTGCCTTTCGTCATGTTCAGAATATCGGTTCGCCCCGCCGCCCCGCAGCACCCTCCCGAACCGCAGCAGCTGGAAGTGCTTTTGATCGCCCTGGCGTACCGTTCTTTCACGTAGTCCCTGATGTCGTCCATAGCCCGGCTACCTCCTTTCCCCGTCCGCGAGGTTTTCCAGAAAGCGGGGAAGATCCTTGATGAATGCCCGTATCTCGTCCCTGACCCGCCGGTAGCAGTCCAGCTTTTCTTCCTCAGTTTTCTTTCCCCGGGCCAGCTTCGGGGGGTCGTCGAACCCCCGATGGACGACCCTGGATCCTCCGGGGAAGAAGGGGCACCGTTCGTCCGCATCGCCGCACACGGTGATCACGAAGTCGAAGGGAATGTCCAGGAGTTCCGTGACGTTTTTTGACCGGTGTCCGGAAATGTCCGCCCCGGCCTCTTTCATCACCGCCACGGCGTTAGGGTTCAGACCGTGAGTTTCGATTCCGGCAGACCAGACATCAATGATGTCCCCGTGGAAATGACGGGTCCAGCCTTCCGCCATCTGGCTTCGGCATGAGTTTCCCGTGCAGAGGAAAAGCACCTTCGTCCTGTCCTTCATTCGTTGTCTCTCCTTTCGGGCTGACCGCAGCAGCTTTCTTGCCTTGACCGGAGGGAAGCGAGTTTCTCACTGTCATCGGCAAACACGGAATTATCCCGGGCCGATTGCCGGATCCACTCCATCAGGCCGGGGGCTACGGTTTCCGACAGCCTGTAATAAACCCATTTCCCCCGTTTTTCCCATTCCACCAGGCCTGCGGCGCCGAGGATGCTCATGTGCCTGGAAACAGTGGCGGGGGAGAGGCAGAGCAGATCCCCCACCTGGCAGACGCACAGTTCCCCGGTGACGGTCAGTGCCAGAAAGGCCCGAAGGCGGTTTCTCTCTCCAAGAGCCTTCATTTGGGCAATAATCGATTCCATGACACTCTCCTTCCTATGATTCGTCATTTCGACAGATGACGAAATGAATATAATCTTCTCCCGCCTTCCTGTCAAGAGAAAAAATCCCGCTCCGAACAGGCCGGAACGGGACTTTTCCCCTCTACCGAAACATCCCGAAAAGACGGGATATGGCTGCGACGACCGCCGCTGCGATGAGGATGAGCAGTCACGGAGGACAGGCGAAACCTTTTCTTTTTTTCTCACCATCACTCATGGTTTATCACCCCCTGGGGGTATTATAGCAGAGAATGCCCGGAAGAAACGGGGGGGTGTTACGCCTGAAAAACTGCAGCATCAGGGCCGGGACCGCTCTCCTGCGGAATGTTCCTCCGCTTCGCTCCGGATGTTGCCCGATCGCTGCACCGGGAAGAAAACGGGAAGCTGAGGATTCCGCTCAGGAAAATATATGGTACATTATGGATCTCTATCGAGCGAATTGTATTTTGAAAGGACGTGGTTCGGCTCCATGACATGGTTCCTGTATCTGGCGGCGGGAGTGTCCCTCGCCGTGTCGGCGGCTGCGAGCAGAGAGAAGACGAAGAAGGCTCTGAAAAAGGCGTGGAACAGCTTCATGAACGTTCTCCCGGCCCTGGCCGCCATGCTGTTTCTCGTTTCCATTTCGATCGCCCTTCTTCCCGAACGGGTTATTGCAGCCCTCATCGGCGAGGAGAGCGGGTTTTTCGGTCAGGTGCTGGCGTCTCTTATAGGTTCCATAACGCTGATTCCGGCCTTTGTGGCCTTCCCCATGGCGAAGGTGCTTCTGGAGCATGGAGCCGGGGCGGCCCAGATGGCGGTGTTCGTCTCCACCCTCATGATGGTGGGCGTGGCCACCGCTCCCCTGGAGGCCTCCTTCTTCGGCTGGAAGGCGACCCTGCTCCGCAACGGCATGGCTTATTTCTACTCGTTCGTGGTGGGGTATGTTGTCTGGCTGGCGGTGACGGCATGGATATGAAAAAAACACTGAAGAGATGGCGCGCTGCCCTTGTCTCCCTGGCCGTCGCCCTTCCCCTCGGGATTTTGTTCCCCGAAGCGGGAGAGCGGGCCCTGGGGCTCCTCGGGATCAACGTGGCGACCATCCTGGGTATCCTTCCTCCCGTCTTCATTTTGCTCGGGCTGTTCGACGCCTGGATTCCCCGTGAGCGGGTCGCTCCCCGCCTGGGAGAGGGCTCCGGCGCACGGGGCATCGTCCTTGCCGTCCTGCTGGGGGCCGGTTCTGCCGGGCCTCTCTATATCGCCTTCCCAGTGGCCGAGGTCATGCTCAGAAAAGGGGCTTCGCTCCGGAATGTCTTCATCTTCCTTGGTTCCTGGTCCACCATGAGGGTTCCCATGATCCTGTTCGAGATCCAGAACATGGGCTATGTCTTCGGTCTCTCCCGCTACGGCGCGTCCCTCGCCGGCATTCTCGCCATGGGGTACCTCACGGACCGCTTCCTGGGACAGGATGAAAAGACCCGCCTGCTCTCCAGGTTCGGCGAAGAGGACCCCCCTTTCAAAAGCGGACCTTCGTTTCAGTAATTTCCGGTACCTCCGGGATCGGGTTGTGGGGTACAATACCCGGTGGCATATTTGACTCCGGTTCAGGAAAGAGGTTGCATATGGGCATTCTGAGAAAAGCGAACGTGTGGTTCTGGATCCTGGCCCTCGCCGCCGGGATGGGATTTCTCGGCTACAGGATCGCCGTGCCTTCCGGCGCCCAGCAGAGGACACCTCCCCCGTCGCCCGGAATCACAGTGACCGTGTATGAGGTTCAGCCCAGGGTCTGGGAGATCTGGCGCAGTTTTTACGGCACGGTACGTTCCGCCCAGGTGCAGAGGGTGAACTCCCACACCAGGGAAGTGATCGAGGATGTGGCCGTGGAAGTGGGCGATACGGTGAAGAAGGGGGACCTCCTCATTTCTCTCGCCAGCCAGAGCCAGGCCGCGGTGCTCAGCGCGAGGCAGGCTGCCTACGAGGACGCGAAGGCCCGCTACGAAAGCCTGCAGAAACTCTACCAGGCCGGGGGTACTTCGAAGCAGGAGCTCGACCGGGCCAACGTCCAGCTCAAGGACGAATCCGCAAAGCTCCGGGACGCCCGGACCACCGTATCGAGAACGCAGATCCGCTCCGCCCTCAACGGCGTGGTGGTGCGGCGTTCCGCCGAAAAGGGAGAGTTCGCCGAACCGGGGCGGGAGCTGCTCGCCGTGGCGGACTTCGACCGGAGGGAAGTGGAGATGCTCATTTCACCCACCATCCGCGGCCTGATCATCCCCGGAATGGACGTCCTCGTCAAGGCGCCCTGGGGGGGCGAGACCACGGGCAAAATCTTTCGCATGGACCCCGAAGCCGACACCGCCACGGGATTTTTCCGCGCCATCGTGCGGCTGCCGTCAGACTGCAAACTCATTCCGGGCGACTACGTCCGGATGGATGTCCGCATGGCCTACAGGGAGAATGCCATTGCCGTTCCCTATGAGTCAATCCTCCGCGAGGACGGAAAGCCCTATGTCTTCGTGGTGTCGGGAGATGAAGCTTCCAGGAGGGATGTCGCTGCGGGAGATGGCAGCGGCGGCTACGTGGAAGTTCTCGAGGGCCTCGCTCCGGGCGAACGGGTGGTGAAGACCGGGGCAGGCAGCCTCTATGAAGGTGCCCGCCTGGTCATTTCCAACGGAACACTGAGGAAACCGGGACAGGGCCCGGATGCGGAGAATAACGACAGTACCGGAAGTTCCGGAGGAAAGTAGTCCATGAACCTTATCAGCATCTCCATACGGCGTCCGGTGCTGACGCTGGTCATCGTCATTCTTTTCGTGCTTCTCGGCCTTTCAGGCATGAGAGGCATGGGTATATCCCTCCTCCCGAAGATCGAGGTTCCCTTCGTGTCCGTAAGGACCTCCTACACCGGGGCGGGTCCCGAGGACATGGAAACCCTGGTGTCGAAACCCCTGGAAGACGCCATCAGCCAGGTCCAGGGGGTCAGGCGCCTTGAAAGCACCTCCCTGGAAGGCATTTCCTTCGTTTTCATCGAATTCGACCCCGACATCAACCTTGCCGATGCCGCCCTCGACGTGGCCAACCGGGTCCGGACGGTGAATCTCCCCGAGGACGCCGACGACCCCGTGGTCAGGAAGTTCGACATCAACGCCCGGTCCTTCATGTCGGTGGTCTTCACATCTACGCTGCCTCCCCAGCGGGCCAGGGACATTCTGGAAGACAGGGTGCAGAGGCAGCTCTCCCAGGTGGTGGACGTGGCCGACGTCTCCCTGGACGGCGGCCTGACCCGGGAGATTCACGTGGAACTCGACCCCGTGGCCCTGGGGAGTCTGGGCCTGAGCATCCGCCAGGTCACCAACATCCTGAAGAGCGGAAACTACAGTTCCCCCTCGGGGCGCATTTCCCTCGGCGACCAGGAATCCATCCTGCGGGTCGTGGGGGAATCCGTCTCGGTCCGCGAGCTGGAAGAAGTACAGATCCCCCTGCCGGGGGGCGTTTCGGTGAGGCTTGCCGACATCGCCACAGTGAGCGATACAACGGCGGAACGCCGCCGTCTGGCCCGGTACGGAGGCCGGGATTCCTTCATTCTTTCGCTGACGGCCATTCCCGACGGGAACGTGGTCCGGGCAAGCCGGGCGGCGAGGGAGATGCTCGACCGCATCCTTCCCACCCTTCCTCCCGGGTTCACCATGACCATTCCCTTCGACGACGGAGAATTCATCGCCGATTCCATCTGGAACGTCTTCCGGGACATGATCACGGGCACGGCCCTCACGGCCCTCATCCTGTTCCTTTTCCTCCAGAGGCTGTCGGTGACCCTGCTCGTGGCCATCGTCATGCCCACGGCCATCATCGCCACCTTCATGCCCATGGTGCTGGCGAAGTACACGCTGAACATGATGACCACCCTTGGCCTGGCCATCTCCACGGGCGTGTTGGTGAACAACTCCATCCTGGTCATCGAGAACATCATCCGCTACAAGGAAATGGGCTACCACCCCCTTGAGGCTGCGGAACGGGGGACGAAGGAGATCGCCATCGCGGTCCTGTCCACCACGGCCACCAATCTCGGGGTGTTCATACCCGTGGCCCTGTCCGGAGGGCGGATGGGGCAGATGTTCAACCCCTTCGCCATGACGGTGGTCTTTTCCACCCTCTTCTCTCTCTGGGTGGCCCTCACCTTCACCCCCATGCTGGCGGCCCGCATCGGCAGCTCCACGGGGCCCTCGAAGCTGAGCCGCTTCCTTACCGGGTGGTGGCAATGGCTCTACCAGGGTTTCGATGATCTCCACCACGTCCTTGTCCGGGGCGCCGTGGGGCATCCCTATCTTGCCCTTCTCCTCTTCGGCGGGCTGACCGCCGGCGCGGTGATGCTTGCGGACCGGATAGGCTTCCAGTTCTTTCCTTCTTCCGACGAGGGGCAGATCACCGTGTCCATGGAGACCTCCGCTTCGGCGTCCCTTACCATGACGGACCGGCTTGTGCGCCAGATCGAAGGGCATGTGCTGGAGCAGCCCCATGTAAAGGGCGTGGACGTAGTCATAGGCGGCGGCGGTTCCCGGGCCGGGCTCAACAGGGCCACCATGAGGGTCTACCTGGAGGATACCCCCGGGAGGCCGTCGAGCTTCGCCTTTGCCGCACCGCTCCGTCCGCTCCTTGCATCCCTTCCCGACATGAAGGCCAGCGTCACCGCAGGCGGGGGCAGGGGAGGCGTCCGGGGAAAGCCGATCCAGGTGGTGGTCCGGGGAGACGGGGTAGATGTCCTTAACGACCTGGCCATGAAGGTCGTGGGAGTTCTCCGGAATATCCAGGGCATCGTGGACGTGGACCTCGACTGGCGGACGGGCCGCCCGGAGATCCAGATGACTCCCGACAGGCTGAGAATGGGCCGGCTCAATTTCAGCACGGAGAATCTTTCGGACCTCCTGAGGGGGTACGTCACGGGACTGAAGGCAGGGGTCTTCAGGGAAGGCGGCAAAGAATACGATATCCTCGTGAAGCTCAAATCCGAGGAGGTCTCGAGCCCCTTCCAGCTTCCGGACCTTCCCTTCCCCACCTCCGCCGGTTTCGTGTCCCTGCGCGACCTCGCCGCGCTCAAGGACACCATGGGACCCACCCAGATCCTGCGGAAAGACCGGCAGCGGTCCATCACCGTGGACGGCAACGTCTCAGGGATCACCGTGGGCGAGGTCTACGGCGAAATAGACCGGCGGCTGCAGGAGATTCCCCTTCCTCCGGGATACCGGTTCACCTATTCGGGAGAAATACAGTCCATCCAGGACAATTTCGGCGCCCTCAACTTCGCCCTCGGACTGGCGGTGCTGCTCACCTTCCTCATGATCGCCGCCATCCTCGAGTCCTTCGTCTTCGCCCTGGTGATCATGCTGACGGTCCCCCTGTCGGTCATCGGGGTGGTCCCGGCGCTGATCCTCACCCAGACGCCCCTTTCCGTCTACGGGCTCATGGGGGTCATCATGCTCGTCGGCCTGGTGGTGAACAACGCCATCGTCATCATCGACTATGCCGAGATCGTGAGAAAAGAGGGAATGCCTCCCGAAGAAGCCATCATCGAGGCATGCAAGGTCCGGCTCAGGCCGATCATCATGGCCGACGCCACGTCCATCATCGCCATGATCCCTCTTGCCATGGGCGTCGGGGCCGGCGGATCCTACAGGTCTCCCATGGCCATCGTCTCCATAGGCGGCCTGGTGGCCGGGGGCGTTCTGGCCCTTCTCGCCATCCCTCCCGTGTACAAGCTGGTCTGGAAATTGAAGCAGCGATTCGGCTTCGAGGCGGTGGAGCAGGTGTAATGGACCGCAGTCTTCCTCCCTTCGAACGGGCCCATCCGACCAAGCTCTTCGCGGAGGTCACCACGGCGTGCAACCTCCGGTGCGCCATGTGCGTCAAGCAGTCGGGGCCGGGAATTCCGGACGAATTTCTGGCCCGTGAAACCTTTGAAAAACTGGTCCCGGCCTTCCCGACACTGGATACCCTTATTCTCAACGGCATAGGGGAACCCCTGCTTCACCCTGAACTCGAGGAGTTCATCAAAACGGCCAGGCGCCATCTTCCTCGGGAGGCCGTCATCGGATTCCAGACGAACGGGTCCCTTCTGACGGACGAAAGGGCTTTCTCTCTTCTTGCCGCCGGAACGGACACCATCAGCATCTCCGTGGATGCCGCCGATCCGGCCCTCTTCCGTTCCATGAGGGAAGGAGGGGAGACGGAAGACGTGAACCGGGCCGCCGCCGCTCTCGGGAGGGCAAAGGAACGGGCCCGAAGAACATGCTTCCGCTGGGGGGCTGAACTGGTGCTCGCGAAAGAGACCACCGGAGAGCTCCCCAAGGTCATCGAATGGGTGGCCGCGCGGGGAGGTTCCTTCCTGCTCGTCACCCATATTCTTCCCTATCGGGAGGAAGCTGTTCCGTCGGTGGCCTACGACCCCAACGTGGACAGGTCCCTCGCCCATTACCGGAAACGGAAGCTGGAAGCGGCGGAGCAGGGAATCGACCTGTCTCTGTACTACACCGCGAAATGGCGGCTGGCCCCGGTGGAGCGCCGGGAGGAGATCATTACCTTTCTGGAGAAGGTGGTGCAGGAAATCTCGGACATGGGGCTGCCCCAGCACATTCCGAACCTGGTGGCCCACGATGAGGATCAGTACAGGAAAATGGAACGGCTCTTCGGGGAAAGCCGTGCTCTGGCGCAGGCCCGGGGGGTGGATCTGCGCCTTCCCTCCCTCAGCCCCAGGATGGACCGGCGGTGCGATTTCATCGAGGAAGGCAGCGCGTTCCTGTCCGTTTCCGGCACGGTCCACCCCTGCTATTTCCTCTGGCATTCCTTCACCTGCCATGCCGACGGACGGATCCGTCCCGTGGACGCCCTTTCCTTCGGATCAGTCCATGACCGTCCGCTGCTCGACATATGGAACAGCCCGGAGTTTGCCGCCTACCGCCGGGAGATCGGCACCTACCCCTTCCCCCACTGCGGGAACTGCAGCCTTGCCCCCTGCGACTACATCGAGCGCCATGAATTCGAGCAGGACTGCCTGGGGAACCGGCTCACCTGCGGCTCCTGTCCCTGGAGCCTCGGGGTGCTGCAGTGCATGAGATAGAAAGGGGCCTGCCGGAGCAGGCCCCTTTCCTTTTCTACATGGAGAACTTCGTGTACCCCGGCGGAAGGGAGAAGAGCCCGTCGTCAAGTTTCCCTTTCCGGATGTTCCTGTACAGGATGGTGGCTGTATCCTGGGGATTTTTGGTGTAAATTTTCAGCGGGTAGTTCAGTTCCCTGGAAACCCACACGGTTCCTTCCCCGAGCTTTTTGTCGTTGTAGACGATGTGGTACACGTCGCAGGAAAAGCCTTCGACGGTTTCGGTTCCCTTCTTCGTCACTTTTCCCTGCTCCGCCATCTTTGCCTCCAGGTTTTCCGAACCGTCGAGGGTGACCTGGGTGTTCTGCATTTCCATGTACATCTTCATCCCGGGAAGAAGGACATACATCACGGGTCCCCCGGAAGGAATGATGGTGGACTGCACCCCGATAGGAGTCTCCAGATCCTGCCTCAGGGAGTTTCCTTTCACGAACACCTTTCCGCTCATGTCTCCTCCTGCCGCTTTGGAGGAAATGACCATGTCAGCGGTGAATTCAGCGGCCAATGAGGCGCCGGGAAGAAGAAAAACCAGAAGAAGAGCCCACCACAATGTTCTTTTCGATCCAAAATGCATGATCTTCAACTCCTGTTCATTATGATATGGTTCGTTTTCCCTGTTTGCCGCTATTGTAACCTCTTTTTGCACGTATAAGGCATTCTCTCCGGGGAACTGCAATGAGTATGAGTATTTTCAGTTTTCTTTCTCCTTCGGGGAGAGGGTATAATGAATCAGCAGGGCAGCATCCGGTCAGGCTTCATGGTTGTCCGCGCAAATACGCCTTTTGGAGGAGGAAGAAACATGATTATCGTATCCGCATCCTTTACTGCGAAACCAGGAATGAGGGACGCCATCGCTGAGATTTCCCGAAAGGCCGTGGAGCTCACGAGACAGGAAAAGGGAAACATCAGCTACACCCTCTTCAAGAGCAGTGATGACGACGTCACCATGATGTATTTCGAGGAATGGGAGAGTCTGGATGACCTGCGGGCGCACCTGAAGACGGACCATATCCGGGAGGCGAGGGAGGCCCGGAAGGATATGCTGGAAGGCACGGTGCGGGTTCGGGTGTTCGAGTCGAAGGAAGTGGAACTCTAGACAGGAGTTGATTTACTCTTAATGAAAAACGGGAATTATGACGCGGTTGTCGTCGGCGGAGGGCTGGCCGGACTTGTCGCCGCCATAGAGGCTGCAAAGAGGGGACTCGGAGTCCTCCTGGTCTGCAAAAGCAGGGCGGGAAAAAGCGGCAATACCCTCGTCTCCGGGGCTGCCCTTTCAGTGCTGAACACCGGCGCGAAGTCAGGCGATTCCCCCGCCCTTCTGGAGCGGGATATCCTCGCGTCCGGGTGCGGAATGAACGATCCCCGGCTCTGCCGAACCTTTGCGAAAGAATCGGCTTCTGCAGTCGATATGCTGAAGGAATACGGCGTGGCGTTCAAGGAGGCGGGCGGGATTCCCATGGTGAAGCAGCCCCCCGGACACAGTGTTCCCCGCATGTTTCCCTCGGAATTCCGGGAGTACCCCTATATGAACCGCGGCCTCGCCCTGACGCTCCCTCTTGTGGAACGGGCGGAGGAGCTCGGGGTTGTCATACGGAACGATACCGCGGCTCTCAGGATCCTCACCCGTGAAAATTCCGTCTGCGGACTTCTGGCATGGGACAGCCGCACGGGAGAAGCGCTTCACTTCCGGACCGGAACAGTCATTCTGGCCGCAGGCGGGGGAGCAGGGCTTTTTTCCATGAACAACAACACGGCGGATGTGTCATGCGATTCCTTCGGCCTGGCCTACGAGGCGGGGGCCGTGCTCCGTGACATGGAAATGGTGCAGTTTTACCCCTCCATGATGTATGAACCCGCCAGGATACCCTTTTCCAACCCCCTATTCGGTGAGGGGGCGGTGCTCAGGAATGTTGACGGCGAAGAGTTCCTCTCCCGCTACAGCCCAAAAGGCAGCCGTGCCACCAGGGATCTTATGGCCAGGGCTGTGAAACATGAGATCGACGAGGGACGGGGTAATCCCCGGTATGTCTTCGCGGACTGCTCCGGAATTCCCGGAGAGGTGCTGAAACTCAGGTACGGCGAGCTTTCGGCCATTCTTTCCAGGTATGGCCTGAACCTGGCGAAGGATCTGCTCCAGATCGCACCCTCGGCCCATTTTTACCTGGGAGGCGTCGTGATCGACAGGACGTGCGCCACGTCCGTGGAAGGACTTTTTGCCTGCGGTGAGGCTGCCGGAGGGCTTCATGGGGCGAACCGCCTCGCGGGCATTGCCCTGGCTGAAGCTGCCGTGTTCGGGAGCATTGCCGGCAGGTCAGCTTCGGAGTATTTCAAAAGGCAGCCGCCTCTCCCTTCATCCGGCATCTCCGGAGAGATACCGTCCGGGGGGGCGAAGGCTTCTCTTTCCGGCCTGACCGAGAGACTCCGGGAGGGCATGTGGAGCTTTGCCTCCATCGTCCGCAGCGAGGCCTCCCTGAAAACGGCGGCCGGGGAAATTGAGGAGATCTCCCGGGAACTCGAGTCTGGAGGAGCGGGTAATTCAGGAGACCAGCCCCGGCTTTTCTCCCTGCGGTCCATGCTTTTGACGGCGCGGATGCTGGTGGAGTGCAGCCTTCTGAGGAAGGAAACCAGGGGGGCCTTCTGCCGGGAGGAGTACCGGGACAGTTCCCGGGAATACGCCGGATCATTCCTGGTACAGAAAACGGAAACCGGTGCCATGGCCGTCCGCTTCCGGCCGAACTGGTCATGAACTGTCCGGAGCGCAGGCGTTCTTTCTAGCCCCCGGTTTCCAGGAGGGAAACGGACCGGCGTTCAGCCCCCAGCCTCAGGGAGAGTTCCATGCATGTTTTCTTCAGGGCGGGAATGAGCTCCCGGACCATCTCTTCGGTGAAACGGGCCGTCGGACCGGAAAGGGTCATGCATGCCGCGGGCTGCGGAGATGCGTCAAAAATCGGGACCGCCACTGAAGAGACTCCCTGCTCCCGTTCCGACACGCTGAGGCTGTAGCCGAGTTGTCGCAGCTCACGGTTTTTCTCCATGACCACTTTTTTGTCAAGAATTGTATTCGGCGTCAGGGATTCCACCTCGTCAAGGATTCTGAACACTTCCTCCTCGGGCATGAACGCGATAAAGCAGCGGCCGGAGGCCCCGGCCCACAGGGGGAAACGGTCCCCGAGCTTTGCCGACCGCTTCAGGTTCAGGGAACTCTCCACCTGTTCAAAGCATACGCGGCTGTCTCCTTCACGGACATAGAGGTTCACCGTTTCATTGAATTTTTTCCTGAGGTCTTCCATGTACGGGAGAGCCATGGTTCTCAGTCCGCCCGTCTTTTTCGCTATGGATCCCAGAAGGTAGCACTGAAAGCCGAGACTGAACAGCTTGCTCTTTTTGTCCCGTTCCAGAAAGCCTTCCTCTTCGAGAGCTTTGGTCAGTCGTGCGGCCGTAGGCAGGGGAAGATTCAGCTCCCGGGCTATTTCCGTCAGGGTCCTCCTGCTTTTCTGCCAGGAAAAACAGGAAAGGACCGAAAGTCCTTTTTTCAGTGCGGAAGCCCCGTCTTCTTTTATGTTCCCCTTCATGATCCTCTTCAGCTCCCGGCTGGAAAATATTTTGCATTGACAAAACGGGTTCACAGTGTAATATGATTTTACCACAATATGAAATGTGCTTCCAGATTATGGAAGTATTTCTTATCCCCATCCAACGGAGGCAGATCATGAAAAAATCCGCAGTGCTTCGCCAGATGCTTCAGGAACGAAAAGCAGTTCCGGTGCCCGGCGCTCATGACGCCATATCGGCAAAACTCATCGAAAAGACGGGCTTCAAGGCTGTCCAGGTAAGCGGCTTCGGCCTTGCAGCTTCCCTTCTCGGACTTCCCGACATGGCGTTCATCTCCTTCACCGAGGTCCTCGAATTTACGCGGAATATCGTGGATGCCGTCAATATCCCCGTCATGGCTGACGCTGACACGGGGTACGGCAATGCCATCAACGCCATGCGGGTCACCGAAAAATTCATCAGGGCAGGCGCTGCGGGGATGAACATCGAGGACCAGGTTTTCCCGAAACGGTGCGGCCATATCGAAGGAAAATCCGTCGTCCCCCTTGAGGAAATGGTCCTCAAGGTCAAGGCCTGCGCAAAGATCCGGGACGAGCTGGACCCTGATTTCATCATCAACGCCAGGACAGACGCCATTGCCGTTTCCGGAGTTGACGAGGCCATCCGCAGGGGAAACGCCTATATTGAAGCCGGGGCTGACATGATCTTCGTCGAGGCTCCCCGCACGGTGGAAGAGATAGAAAAGGCGGTCAAGGGCATAAAGGGGCTGGTGAGCATCAACCTCTTCGACAATATCGAGGGAGGAAAGACCCCTCTTCTGTCCGTGGAGGAACTTGCGGCCATGGGAGTCGCCCGCATCAGCATTCCGGTGGGCACGACCTTCGCGGCGGCCCGGGGAGTGCTCAATTATCTTGAGGCCATCAAGGGAGGGCGCCTCGCTCCCGAGAGAAAGGATCTCGTTTTCTCCTTCAATGAATTCAAGGACCTCGTCGGGGTACCTGAATTCAGGGACCAGGAAAAAGAGTTCCTTCCCACCTTCGTCGAATAGAGCCCGGGGCGGGGAGAAGCAGAAATGACCGTTACTCTGGGTTTTCTGGGTTTTGGCGAAGTGGGTTTTTTCATGTCGAAGGGGCTGAAAACGGCAGGCTTCGGCAGGATTGTGGCTTTCGACAGGGCCTTTGCCGACGGCGGACCGTTCGCCCGGACCATCGGTTCGAGAGCGGAGGAAGCAGGCGTGGAGCTTGTTCCCTCCCTTCAGGATATGCTGGGCCAGGCTGATGTGGTCGTCTCGGCGCTTCCGGCGAAGTACTCCCTTGCCGCGGCCAGGGAGGCCGCCGGATGCTCGACGGCCGCACGGCTTTTTGTCGACGTATCCACGGCAAAACCATCGGAAAAGAGAGAGATGGAACAGCTTTTTGCCGGAAAGGGTATCCTGTTTGCCGACGGCGCCATGCTCGGCCCCCTTCCCACCTACGGCCACACGGTTCCCATTCTCGCCTCGGGGAGCGGAGCCTCCGGATGGGCTGAGATGATGACTCCCTTCGGGATGAAGATAGAGCTCGCCGAAGGCCCCGCCGGGGCGGCCTCATCCATCAAGCTTGTCCGCAGCGTCTTCATGAAAGGCCTTGAAGCCCTTCTCGTGGAGACATTCCTGTTCGCGAAAAAGAGCGGCGCGGAGGAGATCGTGCTGGAATCCCTGGCGGAAACCCTGAACGTGCCTTTCCAGAATACAGCACGGAGAATGATCGCCGCCGACCTTGTCCATGCCGAGCGCAGGGCCTTCGAAGTGGGAGAGTCGGTGGAACTCATGAAGGACCTCGGCATAGAGCCCATTATGGCCGAAGCCGTCATCCGGCGCCTCAAAAAGTCCGCCGCCCTCGGAACGAGAGAGGAGCTCGGAGGGGTGCCTCCGAAGACTCTTCCCGAGGTCTACGAGATCTGGCGGACAAAAGGCCATTGCTGAAGCAAGACACATACTGCCGCATACAAGGAGAGAAAACAATGCCCGTAGGATTCCGCGTTTTTCTTAAAAGAAACCTTCCCCCGAAAGACCTTGTCGAAAGCTTCCGGACCATACCGGCGGCAAACATAGCCGACTGCATGGGACGACACAACGCCATGATCCCCGAGATCCGGCTTATGACGAAGCCCGGTGACGTCAACATGGTCGGTGTTGCCCTGACGGTGAAAACCTGCTACGGGGACAACCTGATGATCCACCAGGGGCTCGACATGGCGGCCGAAGGGGATGTCCTGGTGATTGCCAATGAAGGGGGAAGAAACAGATCCCTCCTCGGGGAAATAATGTACCGCTACGCCGAGAGAAAGAACCTTGCCGGAATCGTCCTCGACGCCCCCATTCGGGATGCCCTCCAGATCTCCGGCGGTTCCGTTCCTCTCTACGCCACCGGTTCGACACCGGGCGGCCCCTACAAGGAGGGCCCGGGCGAGGTGAACGTTCCCGTCTCCTGCGGCGGTGTGCACGTCAACCCCGGTGACATCATCGTCGGAGATCCTGACGGCGTCATCGTCATCCCGCGGCAGGACGCGGAGGAAGTGCTCGAAGCGGTGAAGGCCTTCCAGCAGAATGACCGGAGGAAACTGCAGGCCGCCATCGACGGAACGGCCGACAGAAGCTGGGTCATGAAGCAGCTTGAAGCGAAGAAGTGTGAATTTCGGGACGGAGTTTGCGGCTGATTCCGCTGACTTCTGTCAGGGGCCGGCCGGGAATGCATCGCTTGCGACCGGCTGGTTTCCGTACCGGAAAGACTGAAAGGACAAGGGAGGAGCCGGAATGGAACTCAGGTTGAAATACGCGGAAAGCCTTTTCCTGTTGGTGATCGGGGCAGTTTCAGTACTGTTTCTTGTTCTTTCACGGGAATACAGCGCCATGGCGAGAAGCGTGCCGAATATTTGCGCTGTCTTCGCACTGCTGACAATTGCTTTCCGCCTTTGGCAGATCTGGAGCAGGGATTCCCTCCGGGGGGCGGTGCTGAGGATCCATCAGCGATCCGTGCCTTTCATTATTATGCTCGCAGTCTATACCGCTGGGGTTTTCCTCATCGGTTTTATGCTGTCCAGCCTGGTCTTCGTGCCGGTATGCATGTACTGGATGGGGCAAAGGCAAATTTTCAGAATTGCGGTCATTACTGTTGCATATGTCGCTTTGATATATCTCGTCTTCGTCGTTGGATTCCGGATGCCCCTTCCGGACAGCCTGGTCGGTTTCTAGAGAGGTGAGGAAATGATTTACGAAGGCCTTCTGGCAGCCCTTGCCCCTCTCAACATCGGTTACGCCTTTTTCGGGACGGCCCTGGGAATCGTCATGGGAGCCATACCGGGCATCGGCTCTTCCATGACCATGGCATTGCTCCTGCCGTTTACCTTCTGGATGTCCGCCGAAGGGGCGCTGATTCTTCTGGGCTCCGTCTACTGCGGGGCGACTTATGGGGGATCGATTTCCGCCATCCTGCTGAATACACCGGGGACTCCCGCATCGGCGGCGACCTCTTTCGACGGATACCCCATGGCACAGCAGGGCAGAGGCATGGAGGCCATAGGAATTGCAGCCATGGCTTCTTTTGTCGGAGGAATGGCGGGACTGCTGCTTCTTTTCTTTCTGTCCCCTCCCCTGGCGGAGATTTCGCTCAAATTCGGCCCCGCGGAACTCTTTCTCCTGACCCTTTTCACCTTTATCATCATCTCCGTCACGGTACTGAAAGAATCCGTGGTAAAAGGCCTCATTTCCCTCGGACTGGGCCTCGTTCTCTCGGGAATAGGGTATGATCCCATCTCCGGAGCGCTGCGGTTCACGTTCGGTCTGCCATACCTTGAGGACGGAATCCAGTTGGTGCCTGCAATCATCGGACTGTTTGCCATTTCCGAGGTTTTTGCCTTTGTGGAAAGCGGGGGCACCATTTCCAACTCGCTCGAAGCAAAGGGAGGACTGAAAGAGGGATTCAGGCAGACATTCCGCTTTCCCGGGACACTGATCCGCTCTACCGTGATAGGTTCGGTCATCGGAGCCCTCCCCGGGATCGGCGTGAGCGCGGCCAACCTCATAGCCTACGTCGCGGCAAAAGCCCGTTCCAAGCATTCAAAACTTTTCGGCCAGGGAGCTCCGGAAGGAGTCATCGCCCCGGAATCATCGAACAACGCGGTTACCTGCACTTCTCTCATTCCGACGCTGACCCTCGGCATTCCCGGAAGTTCCTCCGCCGCCCTTCTTATGGGAGCCCTTATGATCCATGGCCTGATACCGGGCTCTTCCCTTTTCACCACCTACGGAAAAGTGACCTACACGTTCTTTTTCGGACTGGGCCTGTCCAATATCTTCATGCTGCTCGTCACCATCTTTGCCGTGAAGTTCCTCGTCAAGGTGACGGTGGTGAACGTCGGATTTCTTATTCCTATCATCGTGAGCCTTTGTTTCATCGGATCTTACGCCATGAGGAACAATATCGGAGATGCGGTTGTGACAGTAGCTTTCGGCCTTTTAGCCTTCGTCATGAGAAAACTCAAGTATCCTCTCATCTGCCTTCTGCTCCCCATCATCCTGGGAACGATGATGGAACGGGGGTACCATCAGTCTCTCATGCTTTCGGGCGGATCCTTCTCCATATTCTGGGCAAGCCCCATTTCCAAGGTTATTCTGGCCGTCACCATTCTCTCCGTGGTGTATCCCATGCTGGGATTTTTCCGGAAAACCGGAAAGAACGTGAAATAAGGTTCGGAAGAAAGTGCAGGCAGGCAAAGGCTTCTCACGGCTTCCGGCAGGATTTTCCGGGGGCAGCCCGAACAGGGTTTCAAACCCTATTCCTTAAGGAGGATCGGCAATGAAAAGATCAACAAAGCTCAGGGCAATGCTGAATGAACGTTCCGCTCTCGTGTGCCCGGGGGCCCATGACGCCCTTTCGGCGAAAATGATCGAGAACTATGGATTCAAGGCGCTTCAGGTCAGCGGTTTCGGACTTTCCGCCAGCTATCTCGGCCTGCCGGACATGGCGTTCCTTTCTTTTGCCGATGTGCTGCATTTTTCGAAGAACGTGATCGATGCCGTGCATATTCCGGTTATTGTCGATGCGGATACCGGTTTCGGCAATGCCATATCGGCCATGTACGTTACCGAGCAGTTTATCGGTGCAGGGGCGGCGGGAATGAACATAGAAGACCAGGCATTCCCCAAAAGATGCGGGCACATGGAAGGGAAGCAGCTTGTTTCGAAAGAGGAAATGGCGCTGAAGGTCAAGGCCTGCAGGGACGTGAGAGACAGGCTCGATCCCGATTTCATCATCAATGCCCGAACTGACGCAATCGCTGTCGAAGGGTTCGAAAGCGCCGTAGACAGGGCGAACGCCTATGCCGAAGCAGGAGCGGACCTCATTTTTCTCGAGGCCCCAAGATCTGAAGAGCAGATACGGGAAGCTGTCGCCCGGATCAAGGCCCCTGTGAGCATCAATATATTCGATGCTGTCGCGGGAGGGAAAACCCCTGTCATGTCCATTGAAAAGCTCAGGGAGCTCGGCGTGGCCAGGGTGAGCATTCCCGTCGGCCCGCTTTTTGCGGCGGTGAAGGGGCTTATGGCCTATCTCGAGGCGATACGGGATGATAATGTAGCCGTAGGACGGAACGACCTTGTCTGTTCCTTCGGGGAATTCAGGGACCTTGTGGGGTACGATGACTTCCGGCAGCTGGAAAAGAAGTATCTTCCCTCGTTCATCGAGAACAACATGTAACGGCGATGTCTGAGAAAGGTCAGGTTTTCTGATATGTACGGACAGACCATTGCGGAAAAAATACTCCAGAAGCACTCGACGGAACCGGGAAAGCCCGTAAAGGCGGGAGACATCCTTTTCTGCAGCGTTGATTTTCTCATGAGCCATGACGCAACGGCGCCGATGGCCATACGGGCTTTCGAAAACATGGGAGGAACAAAGGTTTTTGATCCCTCGAAAATGGTGCTCATTCTTGACCACGCCACCCCCGCTCCCTATGAAAGAATAGCCAACCTTCAGTCCATGATGAGGGAGTTCGCCAGGGAGCAGGGAATAACGTTCATCGAAGGCGGAGAAGGCGTATGCCACCAGATCGTCGTGGAAAAGGGGTACCTCAGGCCCGGAGACCTGGCTCTCGGAACGGATTCCCACACCTGTACCTACGGTGCGCTGGGGGTTTTTGCGACCGGGGTCGGTTCCACCGATATGGCCGCGGCGATGTACACCGGCAAATCGTGGTTCAAGGTTCCGGAAACCATACGGGTGAATCTGAAGGGAACCCTCCGGAAGGGATGTTCGGCGAAAGACGTGATTCTGAAGACCGCCGGAGTTATCGGGGCGGACGGTGCGAATTACAGGAGCATGGAGTTCTACGGAGAGTGGATCGACAGGGCTTCTCTTTCGGAACGCCTGACCATTGCCAACATGGTGGTGGAAATGGGAGCCAAGTGCGGTTTCCCCTGCGGTCCCGAACTGGGAATTTCCGCCGACGCCGATGCCCGGTACCTGATGGATGCGGAAATCGATCTTGACGCCCTAGTACCCGTGGTTGCGAGACCTCACGCGGTCGACGACGTCTGTCCCGTGAGCGAAGTCCGGGACGTGGCCATTCACCAGGCCTTCCTGGGCAGCTGCACGAACGGGAGAATGGAAGACCTCCGCGAGGCCGCGCGAATACTGAAAGGAAAGAAGATTGCAGAAGGCGTGAGGCTTATCATCGCTCCTGCCTCCAGGCAGGTCATGCTCCAGGCCATGGAAGAGGGGGTGCTCACGACGCTCATCGAGGCGGGAGGAGCTGTTTTTACTCCCGGCTGCGGCGTGTGCGTGGGAACCCACGGAGGCGTCCCTGCGGACGGGGAGGTGGTCCTTTCCACCTCCAACCGCAATTTCAAGGGGAGGATGGGAAACAACAAGGCGCTTATCTATCTTGCCTCACCCCTTACCATAGCGGCATCGGTAATCACGGGGCGAATCACGGACCCCAGGGAACTGGAGGGATGACGGTGAAACTCCAAGGGCATGCCGTAAAATACGGCGACAACATCAGCACGGATCTCATTATCGCCGGCAAGCACACCAAAACGCTGAATGTCCGGGACCTCGCGGACCATGCGATGGAAGATCTCGATCCTTCCTTCGGTGAGAAGATCAGCGGGGGCGGCGTTCTTGTGGCCGGAACGTATTTCGGCTGCGGATCTTCGAGAGAGCAGGCTCCCGTTGCCTTGAAAGAAGCCGGAGTCCTGTTCATCGCGGCGAAAACCTTTTCCCGCATTTTTTACAGGAATGCGGTCAACATCGGACTTGCCGTGGTCGAATGCGATACCGACTCCATCGGCGAAGGAGATATCCTTGAATATGATGTCGGCTCGGATGTCCTGAAAAACAGGAGCAAAAATCTGGAGCTGGCGGTGACCCCTCTCCCCGAAATAATGGTGGAAATTCTGAAAGAAGGCGGGGTGGTGCCGTATATAAAAAAACACGGCGGATTTTAGGGAACAGGTGCTTCCCGGCCGGTTTTCAGCCCGGAAGCCGGGGAACCTCCGGGGCTGGGGAACCGTAATTTTGAGTGTTTAGTAAGGAGGAGGTATGTCGAGATGTTCAGGCTATCAAAAGTTTGTATGTGTGCATTTCTGGTCCTGTTTGTCATTGCCGCTCCATCCTTCGCAGCCTTTCCCGACGGAAAGCCGATTCGCATAGTGAATCCTTTCGCCGCCGGGGGAGCTGGAGACGTGGAGGTGCGTATGCTTGCCCCTCTCATGGAGAAGCATTTCGGAGTCCCCGTGGTCGTAGAAAACATGACAGGCGCCGGCGGGCGCATCGCGTACGACAAGATGTACAGGGAAACAGCCGACGGACACACTCTTTTTTACAACAACCAGCCTGCACTGCAGCTGGGAGAGTTCCTGTACGACGGAAGGTACAAGGGGAATGAATTCACCTATCTCGTCAACGTCGTCAACGATCCCCGGTATCTTCTCGTTCTGAAAAGTTCCCCCTACCAGACATTCCAGGATCTTCTCGAAACATCGAAAAAAAAGGACATATCCTGTGCAGTGTCCGGCCTTGGAAGCAGCGGACACCTGGGCAGCGTTCAGCTTGTTCTTGCGGGCCTGAAGCACAGGATAGTGCCTTTCGACGGAACTGCTCCGTCAAAGGCTGCCTTCCTCGGAGGACATGTGACGTTCTGGATTGCCGGCTACAGCGAGCTGAAGGCCCTGCTTGCAGACGACAAAATCAGGGTGCTCGCCACTCTGAACGACAAGCGCATCGCACCCTACGATTATCCGACCCTTTCCGAAATGGGACTGCCGGAAGTTGCTGTCTACAACATGCGGGGCATCTGCGCTCCCCCCAGTCTTCCTGAAGATATCCGGGCTCTTCTCATTGAAGGGATCAGCAAGGCGGTAAATTCGGAAGAAATTCAGAAATGGGCGGCTGAAACGGACAGGCCAATGCTCTTCGCAGCCGGAGACGATTATTTCAAGCTTCATGAAGAGACGACGAAAATGGTGCTGGACGCTCTTCCAATGATGAAAGAGAGCATCGGAAAGAAATAATGTGAAGCGGAAACACTTGTTCCGGGAAGTTAATCAGGATCCTGAAAGGGGACTATGAAATGAAAAAAAGTATGCTCGCAGTAATGCTCCTTCTGTGTGTGGCGGCGGCTCCCGCTTTTGCTGACGACGTGTTCGTCCGCATAGGGACGAGCAGCGTGGGCGGAGGATTCTATCTCATCGGCAATACCATCGCCCAGCTCGGAACCGAGGTCGAGAAGAGCATCAACTTCACCGCGGTCACCGGTGGATCCATCAAGAACTGCATCAACCTCGGCACCAAGGAAGTGGAGCTCGGCATGGTGCAGTCCTCCACCGTGAACGATGCCTGGAACGGCACCGGGTCGTTCAAGGAGCCCATCAAGACCCTCCGGTATGTGACGGCCATCTATCCCATGCCCGCCCACATCCTTGTGAACCTTGACGCCGGAATCAAGAGCATCGGCGACTTCAAGGGCAAGAGGGTCGACTATGGTTCGGTCGGACAGGGCATAGAGGTCAACGTCCGTGAAATGATGTCCGTGTACGGCCTTACCGATGACGACGTCAGGATCGAACGTTTCGGCCGCGCCGAAGTGGCCGAGGCCCTGAAGGTGGGCGATTCCCAGGCCCACATCTGGACCACCAATGCGCCGAACGCCCAGGTCACGGACATGATCCGCTCCGGCAAGGTGGGACTCATCGGCATCGAAGCGGACAAGATCAGGGAAATCGTCGAAAAGTATCCCCACTATGCGCCCGTTACGATCCCCGGCGGAGTCTATGCCGGATATGAGAAGGACATCCCCGTGGTGGGCGCCGTCGGTTCGCTCCTCACCTACGAGGACATGCCCGAAGAGGTCATTTACAAGATCACGAAGATGATCCACGGCAACACGAAATTCCTGCAGGAAAGGCTGAATTACTTCAACAGCCTCACCCTCGACTTTGCGCTGGCCGGAATGTCCGTGCCCCTTCACCCCGGCGCGAAGAAGTTTTACGTTGAAGCCGGCCTGATCAAGGAATAGGGCCTCGTCTGCGGCGGGAGGACGGCGCGCTGGCGCCGGATCCTCCCGCCTTTTGATATCGGGAATTTCAGGGAGGAAATGATGGATACTACTGTTTCCGAAAACCAGGAGAAAAAAGTGTCTTCCGGCAAAAAGCGCTCCTTTTCGGGGAATCTCAAGATTCTTGTCACGGTTTTCACCGTTGCCCTTGCGGTCTTTCAGCTCTACACCGCCTTTTTCGGCGTTCTGCCCGCCATGCAGCAGAGGAGCCTTCACCTTGCCTTTGTTCTGCCGCTGATCTTCCTGCTCTACCCCATGTGGAAAACATCGCCGAAGGACCGTCCCAGCCTCTTCGACTGGATCTTCGCAGCAGCCGCGGCGGCCTGCACGGTCTACGTGTACCTCATGTACGAGGACATCGCGAGCAGGGCGGGAATGTACACCCAGTACGAACTCTATCTCGGTGTCGCCATGATTTTTCTTGTCTTTGAAGCCGCACGGAGAGTCCTCGGATATCCGCTGCCCATTTTCTGCGGCCTCTTCATCCTCTTCGCCTATTACGGGCGGTCCATGCCCGGGCCATTCAAACACTTCGGACTGTCAATCCCGCGCATCATCGAGGAGCTTTACCTCACCACGGACGGTCTGTTCGGACTCGTGACGGGGGTTTCGGCGACCTATATCTATCTGTTCATCCTGTTCGGGGCATTTCTCAGTTCCACGGGAACGTCCCAGTTCTTCAACGACCTTTCCATGGCCCTTACCGGGCACCTCAAGGGAGGACCGGCAAAAATCGCCGTTGTCTCAAGCGCCCTCATGGGGACCATCAGCGGCAGTACCTCCGCCAATGTGGCCACTACCGGCGCCTTTACCATTCCCCTGATGAAGAAGATCGGGTATCAGCCCCATTTCGCCGGAGCGGTCGAAGCGGCGGCATCCACAGGGGGCCAGATCATGCCTCCCGTGCTTGGAGCTGCGGCGTTCATCATCGCGGACTCCCTGGGTATTTCCTATCTCAAGGTGCTGAGCGCGGCGGTCGTTCCCGCCATTCTCTATTTCTGGAGCATCTGGTGCTGCCTGAGTCTGGAGGCGGCAAAGCTGGGACTGCAGGGGCTGCCGAAGGATGCCCTCCCCAGGGTGAAGGATGTCCTGGTCAAGAGCGGGTACAAGTCCATACCCCTTTTCGGCATCATCTATTTCCTCGTCCAGGGATACAACCCGCTGTACGCCGGATGCTGGGGAATAGTCCTTGCAACCCTTCTCAGCTTTGTAAAAAAGGAAGACAGGCTTGACATCAAGTCCTTCATCGCCACTCTCGAGGACGGTTCAAAGAGCGCCCTTTCCGTCGCCATTGCCTGCGTCATCGTCGGCGTGGTCATCGGGATGATGGGCGCCACCGGGATCGCCCTGAAAGTCGGGGACGTCATTCTCAGCTTCACGAAAGGGAATCTGCTGCTGACGCTGATTTCCACCATGATCCTCTCCATGATCCTCGGGATGGGGATGCCCACCACGGCAAGCTACGTCATGGCAAGTGCCGTGGCGGCCCCCGCCCTGATTCTTCTCGGGGCAAAACCCCTGGATGTCCACTTCTTCGTATTTTTCTACGCCGTTCTTTCCTCGGTCACTCCTCCCGTGTGCGTAGGCGCCTATACAGCGGCTGGAATCGCCGGGTCGGACCCCAACAAGACGGCCTTTACGTCCATAAAGCTGGCCCTTGCCGGTTTTATCGTTCCCTTCGTGTTCATCTATTCGCCCGAGATCATGCTGACCAACGTGGTGAGCTGGCCTGTGACCATCTTTGCCATAATCACCGCATTGATCGGCGTGTTCGGCCTTTCCATAGCGACGGAGGGCTACATCGCGGCGCCCGTTCCTTTCTGGGGACGCCTGCTGGCCTTTGCCGGGGCGGTTCTCCTCATCTTCCCCGGGGTTGTAACCGACGCGGCGGGTTTTTCTCTTCTCGGACTGGTGATTTTCTATAACCTGAAGTTCCAGAAAAGATCAACACCTGCCGGCGCGTGAACGGGAGGTTACGTCATGGTGCAGGAAAAGACCGGTGTTGCGGGGTCTCTTGAATCGTGTGACGCCCTTGTGATGGTGGTTCTTTCGCCTGAAAGGGAGGGCATCAGGATCGAGCTCGACAGCCCTTCCATGGCATCCTTCGGCGGGGAGATGAGAAAAGCGGTCAGGGAGACACTGGAGTCCGCCGGTATTGTTCACGGTTTCGTCAAGGTGCAGGACCGGGGCTCCCTGGACTGCACCCTCCGGGCGAGAACCGAGACGGCGGCGCGAAGAGCCCTGGCCGTGCCCGATAGAGAGAAGGTGGAGGAATGAAAGCGAAACGGCTTCGCCGGACGTCTCTCTACGTGCCGGGAACCAACCCCGGCATGCTTGCCAACGCGACGGTCTACGGGGCGGACAGCGTCATTCTGGACCTTGAGGACGGCGTTCCCGTTTCAGAGAAGGATGCGGCGAGGATACTCGTCAGGAATGCCCTCAGGGCTGTGCCTTACCGGGGCGCGGAGGTCACGGTGAGGGTCAACTCCCTTTCCACCCCCTTCGGCAGGGACGATTTTGCGGAGATCATCCCCCTCGCGCCGGAAGCCATCCGGCTGCCGAAGTGCGAATGTGCCGACGACGTCCGGGAGGCCGACGCCCTCATGACGGACCTTGAACTGAAAAACGGCATTGAACCGGGAACGGTGGGGATTATCGCCATAACCGAATCCGCCCGGGGAGGCCGGAACCTGTCCGAAATTGCCGCCGCAAGCCCCCGGGTGATCGCCCTGAATTACGGCGCGGAAGACTACACCGCTGACATCGGGGCCGTGCGGACAAAGGAAGGCCGGGAGCTCGACGATATCCGGGCCAAGGTCATCGTGGCGGCCAGGATTGCCGGGGTTCAGGCCCTCGACAGCGTCTTCGGCGACGTGAACGACATGGACGGTCTCTACGCGGAAGCGCTGCGGGTGCGCCTCCTGGGGTTCGACGGCAAGTCGGTTATTCACCCGAGGCAGATTTCCCTGGTGCACAGGGCGTTTACCCCCTCGGAACAGGAGACCGGTTTTGCCCGCAGGGTGATGGCCGCCTTCCGCGAGGCATCGTCCCGGGGGGCCGGGGTCATCGCCCTCGACGGCCGGATGATCGACGCCCCCGTGGTGGCCAGGGCTGAAAAGATCCTGGCCCTGGCGGAAGCGGCCGGATGCATTCCGGGAGAAAGGTGACCGCCATGAATATGGATGCAGACAGCCGGAAAACGTTCTTTTTCACCGGAGGGAGCAAGGATATTCCGTGCGTCCGGAAGAAAAGGGAGAAAGGAAAAATCGTCGCCTCCCTCGAGGAAGCCTTCCGATTGGCGGAAGTACGGGACGGCATGACCGTCTCCTTCCACCATCACCTCCGGGACGGCGACCTGGTGGTGAACATGGCCCTGGACGTGCTGGCGGACATGGGCATCAGGGACCTGGTCCTCGCCCCGTCGGCCCTTTTTCCCGTGCACGAGAGCCTGCTCCGCCACGTCCGGTCCGGGGTGATCCGGTCCATCGAGGGAAGCGTGAACGGTCCGGTGGGCAGGGCCGCCTCGGAAGGGCTCTTTCCCTCGCCGGTGATCCTCCGTTCCCACGGCGGCCGGGTCCGGGCCATGCAGGCAGATGAGCTTCACGTGGATGTGGCCGTTCTGGCCGCCCCTGCAGCGGATGCCATGGGAAACCTGAGCGGCATTTCAGGCCCCTCGGCCTGCGGCTCTCTCGGGTATGCCTTTACCGACGCACAATATGCCGACAGGGTGATTGCCGTCACCGACAACCTTGTTCCCTACCCGGCCGTTCCCTTCTCCATTCCCCAGACTCTCGTGGACTGGGTCGTTCCCGTGGAGAGCATCGGCGTGCCGGAAAAAATCGTCTCCGGAACCCTCAGGGTCACCCGGGACCCTCTCCGGCTCATCATCGCGGAACAGGTGGCGAAAGTGGTGGAGGAGAGCGGCCTGTTCACCAGCGGTTTCTCCATGCAAGCAGGGGCGGGGGGAATCTCCCTCGCAGCATCGGCGTTTATTCGTGAACGGATGAAAGCCGCAGGCATAAGGGGGAGTTTTATTTCCGGCGGCATCACGGGACAGAGCGTGGAAATGCTGGAAGAGGGGCTCTTCGAATCCCTGCTGGACGTCCAGTCTTTCGACCTCGAGGCCGTGGCCTCCCTCGCCTCGAACCGCGGGCATGCGGAAATGAGCGCGTCCTTCTACGCCAATACGGCCTCCAAGGGATGCGTGGTGGATATGCTCGACGTGGCGGTGCTCGGGGCAACCCAGGTGGACACGGACTTCAACGTCAATGTGAACACCGAATCGGACGGGGTGCTTCTCCACGGCATCGGCGGCCACATGGACACCGCGGCCGGCGCCGCCGTGACCGTCGTCGTCACGCCACTGTTCCGGGGAAGGATGCCCATGGTCGTGGACAGGGTCCTGACGGTGACCACCCCGGGAGAAACGGTGGACGTGGTGGTCACGGAACGGGGCGTGGCGGTCAATCCCCGAAGAAAAGACCTCCTGGAGAATCTGCGGGGGAAAGGCATTCCGCTGATGGAGATCGGCGACCTGAAGAAAATGGCCGAGGAATTCACCGGAATTCCGAAGACCCCTTCCTTCGGGGAAAAAATCATCGGAATAGTGGAGTACCGGGACGGCACCGTCATCGATACTATCCGGCAGCGGCTCTGAACCTACCCAGGACGCACGTGAAAAAGATGCCTTTCCGGCTGTCTGTCCGGGGAGGCATCTTTTTTCCCCGCCCTGTTGCAATGAAGGGACATTCAATTTAGACTATAATTCCATGGAAGTGTACAATTCCTGGCCGCCCCGGCGGTTTCCGGACATCAGGAGGTGGAATCATGTACGGTTATTGGGGAAAACTGCTTCGGGTAAACCTGACGAGCAGGGCCTGCAGGATCGACGATATTCCGGAGGAGACCTTCGACCTCCTGCTCGGAGGCTCGGCCCTCGGAGCGAAGATTCTTCTCGAAGAAACTCCGGCGAAGGTGGACCCCCTCTCCCCGGAGAACAAGCTCATCTTTGCCGTGGGCCCCTTCCAGGGAGTGAAGTTTCCCGGCAACGGAAAATGGAGCGTCATCACCAAGGGGCCCCTCACGGGAACCTTCCTCGAGTCGGCGGGTACAGGCCACTGGGCGCCCTATTTCAAGCAGTGCGGCTTCGATGCCGTGGTGTTCGAGGGGCGGGCGGACAGCCCGGTCTACGTGTTCATCAAGGACGGCGGCGCCGAGATCCGGGACGCTGCGTTCCTGTGGGGGAAGGATACCATCGAAACGGGGGAACTCATAAAGGAAGACCTGGGCGACAGGCGGATCAACGCCCTGAACATCGGTCCCGCCGGGGAGAGAATGCACCCCATCGCCTGCATTTCCTGTGACGGGCACAGCTTTGCCGGGCGCGGAGGGGCGGGGGCCGTCATGGGCTCGAAGAACCTGAAGGCCGTGGCGGCATGGGGAACGATGGAAGTCCCCGTGCATGATCCGGAGAAGGCGGCGGAGTTCGCAAAGGAAACGTTCAGGCTGCTCTCCGGGCAGGGTGAGAAGTTCCGGGCCCACGGAACGCCCCGGGTCATCGTTCCCCTCGAAGGGATCGGCGATACCCCCATCAAGTACTGGAGGGGGGACGAGAACAAGCGGGGCGCAGCCCTCCTCGGCGCTCCCCGCTACACGGAGTACCTGAACGTGAAGCCCCTCCCCTGCATCAACTGCCCCATAGGGTGCCACCGCCATATCCGTTTCGAATATCCGGACGGAACGGTGCTTGAGGGGAACGGCCCCGAGTACGAGACCATCGGCATGATGGGGAGCAATCTCCTGGTGGAGGACCTGGGGGCTGTGGCGAAGGCCAACGACATGGCCAACCGCCTGGGGATAGACACCATCTCCTGCGGAGCCTGGATCGGTTTTCTCATGGAGTGCTGGGAGTACGGCTGGATCACTCCCCAAGACACCGGCGGGCTGTCCCTGAAATGGGGCGACCCGGACGTCCTGCTCGCCATGGTGGAACAGATCGGGACACTGACCGGCATGGGCGCATGGTTCCGGGAAGGCATCCGGGGGGCGGCCAGGCAAATCGGCAGGGAAGCGGAAAAGATCACCGTGGAAGTAAAAAACATGGACTATCCTGCCCACGACCCACGGGCGGTGTACGCCCTCGGGGTGAACTACGCCGTGGGCACCAGGGGAGCCTGCCACGAACGGGGCAATCCCCAGACGAGCGCCCTCGGAGGCTACTTCCCGGAGCTCGGCCAGGAAGGCCCCTGCGACAGGCAGTCGCCGGAGTGCGCCGCGAAGACGGCGGTGATCCACCAGGACGTGAGCGTCCTGATGAACTGCATGACCATCTGCCAGTTCATGATGGGAGGCGGCGGCCTGACCCTGACGGAGATCCGGACGGCCTACAGGTACCTGACGGGGAAGGATGTTCCGGTGGAGGATCTGGTGAAGTTCGGCGAGAGGGCGTGGCAGCTCCAGAGGATCATCAACGTCCGCGACGGCCTGGACAGGAAGGACGACACTCTGCCCCTGAAGATGACCGTTCCCGCCATGGTGGGGCCCCGGGCAGGGAAAACGCCCACACCCCATGACAGAATCCTCGACGACTACTACGAGCTCCGTGGGTGGGACAGGAACGGTGTTCCCACCAGGGAGCGCCTGGAAGCCCTGGGACTCGGCCGGTTCGCGGCCTTCCTTCCCTGAGGCGGAGGACCCGGTACCATGGCTGTGACGATCCGTCTCCTGGGCCTCTTCAGGCAGTACGGACCTCCGGAACCCTGGGAGGTTGCGGCTGGAGAGCGGTCCATCGGCGAGCTTCTCGCGGAAATCGAGGAGAAGGCCCACGCGGGCTATATTCCCATCGTGAACGGTGAACGGAAAAGCAAGACCTATGTCCCCGCCGAAGGGGACGAGATAAAGATCATGCCCCTGGTGACGGGGGGCTGACCGGCGGCTGCATTCGCCGACGAAAGAAGGGAAACCCTGAAGCGGGGTTTCCCTTCTTTTTTGTCTTCAGGAAATCATGTTCCTTTCATCCCTTTTTTAGAAACCCGGGTAAAGGGTCAGTATTGCAAATATACTTGCTTGACTGTAAACTATGGCTATTTATTGAAGAGTTCAATAAACCTGTGGAATGGGTCATTATCAGGAGGTGGAACAATGTACGGATATTGGGGAAAGCTGCTGCGGGTGGACCTGACGAACCGCACCTTCCGGTCCGAGGAGATTCCCGAAAAAGTGTTCGATTTGCTTCTCGGGGGTTCGGGGCTCGGCGCGAAAATCCTGCTCGAGGGAACACCGGCAAAAGTGGATCCGCTGTCGCCGGAGAACAAGCTCATTTTTGCCGTGGGCGCCTTCCAGGGCGTGAACTTTCCCGGGAACGGCAAGTGGAGCGTCATCACGAAGGGCCCCCTGACCGGCACGTTCCTCGAGTCGGCCGGTACGGGCCACTGGGCGCCCTACTTCAAGAAGTGCGGCTATGACGCGGTCGTCTTCGAGGGGAAGGCGAGCAGCCCGGTATACGTGGTGATCCGGGACGATTCCGTGGAGTTCCGGGACGCGGCGTTCCTGTGGGGAAAGGACACGGTGGAGACGGGAGTCCTGATCAAGGAAGACCTCGGCGACAAGAGGATCAACGCCCTGAACATCGGCCCCTCGGGGGAAATCCTCAACCCCATAGCCTGCGTGACCTGCGACGGCCACAGCTTTGCCGGGCGGGGCGGCGCCGGGGCCGTCATGGGGTCCAAGAACCTGAAGGCCGTGGCCGCCTGGGGAACGAAGGAAGTTCCGGTTTACGACCGCGAGAAGGCCTCCGAGTACGCAAAGGAAGTCTTCAAGCTCCTCCACGAGCAGGGGGAGGGATTCCGCAACCACGGGACGCCCACCGTCATGGTTCCCCTGGAGGAGATCGGCGACGTGCCCATCAAGTACTGGAGGGGCGACGAAAACAAGTACGGAGCCTATCTTCTCGGCGCTCCGCGGTACACCGAATACCTGAACGTGAAGCCCCTGCCCTGCATCAACTGCCCCGTGGGATGCCACCGGCACATCCATTTCGAATATCCCGACGGCACGGTCCTCGAGGGGAACGGCCCCGAGTACGAGACCATCGGCATGATGGGGACGAATCTCCTCATGGAAGACCTGGGGGCCGTGGCGAAGGCCAACGATCTGGCCAACCGCATGGGCATCGACACCGTGTCCTGCGGGGCATGGATAGGCTTCCTCATGGAATGCTGGGAATACGGCTGGATCACCCCCCGGGATACCGGAGGACTCCAGGTGAAATGGGGCGACCCGAAGGCGCTCCTGGAACTCACGTCCCGGATCGCCTCCATGAAGGGCGTGGGGGAATGGTTCAGGGAAGGCGTGCGGGGCGCGGCGAAAAGAATCGGCAAAGAGGCTGAGAAGATCACCGTGGAGGTGAAAAACCTGGACTATCCCGCCCATGATCCCCGGGCGGTCTTCGGCCTCGGGGTCAACTACGCCGTGGGCACCAGGGGAGCCTGCCACGAGCGGGGCAACCCCCAGGCGAGCGCCCTGGGCCTCTTCTTTCCAGAGCTTGGAGAGGACGCGCCCCTCGACCGGTTCTCCGTGGAGGACGCGGCGAAAGTGGCGGTGCTCCACCAGGACGTGAGCGTGCTGCACAACTGCATGACCCTCTGCAAGTTCATGATGGGCGGCGCGGGCCTCACCCTCACGGAGATGAACACGGCCTATAAATACCTCACCGGGAAGGATATCCCCGTGGCGGAGTTCGTGAAATGCGGCGAGCGGGCGTGGCAGCTCCAGCGCATCATCAACGTCCGGGACGGCCTGGGGAGAAAGGACGACACCCTGCCCCTGAAGATGACCGTTCCTGCCATGGTGGGGCCCAGGGCGGGCAAAACCCCGACCCCCCACGACCGGATCCTCGATGATTACTATGCCCTCCGTGGCTGGGACGGCAACGGCGTTCCCACGAAGGAACGGCTTGAAGAGCTCGGCCTCGGAGAGTACGCGAAGTACCTCAACTGACCGGAGAGCCGGCTCGGCTTCTGCCGGAACGGGCCGGAGAGCTTTGTGTCAGATTGTGACGCAGAGCTTCCCGGGGGCCGGCGGTGCCGTGACTACGGAAAAGACAGTACTGACACCATGAGGAGGGAAAGATATGCTGCAGGCAAAGGTTGGCTGGAGTACTTCGGGATGTGCCCGCTCGGCGGGGGAGGAAGCGGCGAAGGCGGCGAAGGTGGGCGGGGCGAAAGTCGCCCTGCTCTACGGAAGCGTGGACTATGACCAGGAAGAGCTTCTGAAGGGTGTAGGGGCTGTCCTGGGAGATGTGCCCGTCATCGGATGCACCTCCTATACGGGCGTGCTCACGCCGGGAGGCTTCATCACCGGTCCGGATGGATACTGCGCCCTCATGACCCTCTCCGATGAAGAGATGACTGTCGGGGTGGGAGCGGCTGAAAAGGGATGCTGCGCCGTGTCGGCGGGCGAGGAAGCGGCCCTGGCCGCCCTCGAGGCCGCCGGAATGGACACCGCCCCCGACTTTTTCTACATGGTGGCCCCTCCGGGGGAGGAAGAATTCTACCTCGAGGGCATCCAGTCGGTCATCGGAAGGGTCCCCTTCTTCGGCGGCAGCGCGGCGGACAACGATCTCTCCGGCAAGTGGCTTGTCTACGGCGGCGGCGTGGTGAAGAACGGTGTGGCCGTGGCCTTCTTCTGGGACAAGGAATTCGGGAACAGGTATACCGGCGCCTACCGTCCCACGGGCAAGCGGGGCATCATCACGAAGGTGGAAAACAACCGCGTGCTGAAGGAGATCGACGGAAAACCTGCCCTTGAAGTTCTCGCGGGATGGCTCGGGAGCACTCCCGCCGACCTGCAGGGGTTCAACCTCCTCGGCGCCACCATCCACCATCCTCTCGGCATTACGGACTATGCCGGCGGTCACGTGTGGATCCGCCATCCCATGGCGGGCAACCCCGACAACAGTGCCAACATCGGCAACAACCTCGCCGAGGGAGTGGCTGTGGAACTCATGGAAGCCACCACGGACGAACTGATCGCCTCTGTGGAATCAGCGGCGAAGGAAGCGGCCGGCCGGCTCGGGACAGACGTGGGAGCCCTCCTGGCCGTTCACTGCGGCGGCAGGCGGGGCGGCATCGGCGACAGGATGGACGAGACCGCGGCGGCCATGAAAAAGGCGATCGGAGACGCCCCCTTCATCGGCGTCTTCACCTTCGGCGAGTACGGGTACGAAGGATGTTCCGCCAACGGCTGCGGCGGTCTGATGCTGTCCTTCATGGCCCTGGGGAAATAACATGGCTGTACGGCTCCATCTCCTCGGCATCTTCCGGAAGCACCAGCCCTCCGATCCCTGGGAGATCCCCCCGGACGGAAAGACGCCCCTTTCGGCGATCCTGGAAGATGCCGGGGTGGACCCGGCGGCGGGATATGTCCTCCTGGTGAACGGGTCCCGGAAAAAGAAGGACTACATCCCTGCAGACGGGGACGACATCAAGGTCATGCCCCTGGTCGCGGGGGGATAAAAAAGTAGACATGGTCCGGAGTTCCGTGGTAGAATTCAGACATGTCGCATGATGTTCAATACCCGGAGAACTCGATTCTTGTCGTGGGAAACTCCCAGACCACGGGGTTCAATCCCATCAACCAGCAGTTCGGGGCGTTTTTCATCACCTTCATCGTGGTGAAGGAAACGGAAGAGATCCTCGACTGCGGGGTGTCCGTGACGGTCAAGACCACGGAGAACTTCATTCGGGGGATGTTTTCGGGAAAGCGCCTGGTAAAGGACGAGGAGCGGATCGTGGCGGAAGTTCAGTCGCGGTATTTCGGCTCCTCCCAGAAGGCCATCATCGCGGCATACAAAGACGCGGTCAAGAAGTTCCGGGAAGTCACCGCGGCGAAAAAAACAGTGAAATAACGAGCTGCTTCGTTCTTCGGTCCGTCTGAGCGTTTCCTCACGGACACTAGAGAATGAAATCCAGCGGTCACCGGCGAACACAATCGCCGGAGGCTGCTGGATTTTTTTATGGGCCGCTCATTTTGGGGAAGGCGGTCCTCGCCGCGCCTTTCAGGCGCAGAAGAAAGGGGGAGGTAACGGAACGGGCAGAATCAGTGAAACGGCAGGGAAGTCAACTTTTGAAGGAGGGATTACTGTGGAAAATTCGATACTTTTGGGGCTGGTCCCCCTGGGAATCTACATAATTTTCTGCTTTACCCGCTACGGCCAGATCGTGGCGGTCTCTCTCGGCATACTCGCGGCAACCCTTATCGGCGGGCACAGCCTGATGGACGTAGCGGCCGGAATCCGCGGAGGCCTGGGGTCGTTCCTGGGGTACATCGGACTCATCATCCTGCTCGGTGCAGGGCTCGGCGAGGTTTTGAAGCGGACGCAGGTCGTCAATGACCTCGTCTCCATGGTAACCGGCAAGCTCAACGTCAATTCCCAGAAGCGCGCATTTTTCGTCGTTATGTTCTGTTCAGTCGTTATCGTCAGCCTTCTCGGAACTATGGCGGGAGGAAACGCCATTCTCGCTCCCATCCTCATTCCCATCGTCGCTTCCGTAAGGATCACCCCGAACACCATGGGAGTTCTCTTCCACGGCGCAGGCGCCACCGGGCTTTTCCTCGGACCCTTTACGCCTCCGGTGGTGGCTCTCATGGAGTTCACCGGCCTGTCATATCCCCAGTACCTTGTCAACGCCGGCATCCCCATTTCGGTCATCATGTGGATCGTGACCTTTATCTGGGCGGGCCACGTGCAGAAAGTGAGCGAAGGAAAGAAGCATTATTCCGAGGAAGAAGTGGCAGCGGCCGGGAAGGTTGAATGGACGCCCACCGCCACGGTGAGACGGGCGACCATAGTATTCCTCGTCTCCATGATATCCCTTGTCGGCTATGGAATAGCCATTGAGGGCGGATCCACCTTCGTTCTCGCCATTATGCTCGGGACGGCACTGCTGACGGGATTCGCGGCCCGGCTCAACATGACCGAAATCGTGGATACCATCTTCGAAGGATCCAAGCGCCTCATCTGGCTCTTTTTCTTCTTTGTCCTCCTTGATCCCTTCGTCAATTTCATGTCCGACGCCGGTACCTTCGAGGCCCTCGCCACCCTGCTGAAGCCTTATGTTGAAAACGGCGGCCCGGTAGCGTTCCTTGCCTTCTCGACCCTGGTAGGCGTATTCGGGATTCCCGGAGCTGCCGTAGCCCAGGCGGAAGTCATCAACAAGATGTTCCTTCCCCTCGCCCAGAGCCTGAGCATCCCTATGACGATCTGGGTCGTGGTGCTGCTCGTCGGATCGCAGATGACCTCTTTCGCCATTCCGGAAGGAGACATGCAGGGGCAGATGGGGCTTGCACAGTCCGATGACCTGAAGGCCATGCTGTGCAACGGGTGGCTCATAGTTCTGTTCACAGTCCTCTATGTGATCGCCCGCGCGATGATGCTGGGAACCGTCTGACAATGGACTGGGTGAACGCTGTCCACAAGGAGATAGAAGCCTTTCCGGAAACTGCGGGCGTTGTCGTCCGCAGTTCCTCTGACGGGGTGGAAGTCACGCATAATCCCGGGAAGGTTTTTTCTTCCGCGAGCCTGATCAAGCTGGGAGTCCTGTACACCCTCTTTTCAAAGAATGCTGCCGGCGGGATCGACCTTGACGAATGGTGCGATTTTTCCTCCGCTGCGTCCGTGGACGGCGGGCTGCTTCACCGGGTCCGCTCCGGAGGACGGTTTCGGCTGGATGATTTGGCCCTCCTCATGATATCCGTAAGCGACAACACTGCGGCGAATCTGCTCATCGACAGGCTGGGGATGGATACCATCAACGGAGGGTTCAGGGAACTCGGGCTTACCGGAACCGTTCTTGGCCGGAAGATGCTCGACTTCGAGGCGAAAAAGGCGGGAAAGGACAACTACACCACTGCGGGAGACGTTGCCGTGCTGCTTGAAACCCTGCATTCAGGGAAAAACCTTCCGGTTTCGGCCAGGAACCGCATGATGGAGATCCTTTCGGCGCAGAAGCTCAATTCCAAGCTTCCCGGAATGATTCCCGTGCTCGACGTGGATGACGTGGAACTGTTTCTTGCCCACAAGACCGGGGAACTGCCGGGGAACGAGCACGACGCGGGCATTTTCTTCTACCGGGGCAAAAAGCCGGTAGTGGTTTCGGTCCTTACTGAAGGGCTGCAGCACAGGTCCGGGGGCGTCAGTTTCTGCGCCCGCATCGGACGGATCATTTATGACGCGTATCATAATCAGCAGTAAATCAACAGTCATCTTATTCTTTCATTCAGGAGGGGTTTTACAGTGATTACCGATGGATTTGCATATGTCGCGTTTCTGTTCTGCTTTGCGGGAGTCGTCGCCACACTGGAGATGAAGTACAAGGACACCACGTTCTTCAGGTATGTTCCCACCCCCGTCGTTCTGTACGTTATGTGCATGGTCTTCGCCACCTTCGACCTGTGGCAGAAGACTGACAGCGTCAACGCGGCGTACCGGGTGGTCCGGGGCAACCTCATTCCTGCCATGATCTTCGTCATGCTCCTCCGCTGCGACATCCGGAAGATCCTCAAGCTCGGCCCCCGGATGCTCATCGGATTCTTCTCCGCCACAATCACCATCATGATAGGTTTCGTGGTCATGTTCGCCCTCATGAAGAACGGCTTTCCTCCCGAGGCATGGAAGACCTGGGGCGCCCTTGCCGGAAGCTGGATCGGCGGCACGGCAAACATGGTGGCCATCCAGGGAGCCCTCGGCATCAACGACTCCGCCATGGGATACACCCTGCTGGTGGACAACGTGAACTACTCCATCTGGGTCATTATGCTGCTCGCTACTGTTCCCTACGCGAAGTTCTTCAACAAGTGGACGAAGACCGACACGTCTACCATCGACTCGGTCGGGCTCATGCTCTCCGAAGTGAAGGAAAACACCCGGACGAAGATGGAGACGGCAGACCTCGCTCTTCTCATCGGAGCGGGCCTTCTCGTCTCGGCCCTCTCCTCCTGGCTGGCGACCTTTCTTTCGCCCATGCTCATGGAAGTCTTCGGCAAGAGCGATTTCCTCTCGGTGAGCACCGTGACTATCATCCTGGCGACCATTTTCGGCATTGCCTGCGCCATGACGCCCATGAACAGCATTCCAGGCTCCTCGCCCGTTTCCATGACCATGCTCTACATCATCATCTGCCTCATCGCCTCCAGGGCATCCTTCAAGGAGCTGACTGACGCACCCTACTACCTTGCCGCCGGATTCGTCATCCTGGGTATCCACGCCCTTCTCATGGCCATCATCGCCAAGATCCTCAAGATCGACCTCTTTACCTGTGCCGTGGCCAGCCTTGCGAACATCGGCGCAGTGGCGGCCGCACCCATCATCGCCGCCGCCTACAAGGAAACGCTCGTTCCCATCGGCGTCCTGATGGCCCTCATGGGATATGTCGTCGGAACAGCCGGAGGGCTTTTCGTCGCCAAGATGCTGTCCATGGTCGCAGGAGCCTAGAATGAAAATACGCACACTCCGTCTGGGGCGTCTTTCCGTTCCGCTGAAAAAACCGTTCAAGACGGCGCTCCGGACCGTCACGGAAGTGACCACCAATGTGGTGGTCGTGGAGACGGATGAAGGAGTCTGCGGGTACGGGGAGGCTCCCCCTACGGCGGTCATTACGGGGGATTCAAACGGAGCGATCCGGGGTGCGGTGGAGGAGCGGCTTCGCCCGCTCCTCACCGGGCAGGACACGGAGAATCTCAACGATCTGCTGGACATGGTGGATTCGGCCCTGGTGCACAACACGTCGGCAAAGGCCGCGGTGGACATCGCTCTCCACGACCTGTGGGGCAAGATCCTCGGGAAACCTTTGTACGCCCTCCTCGGGGGAACAGCGAAAGAAGTGGAGACAGACTACACCATCAGCGTCAACGATCCTGAGACCATGGTGAAAGACAGTCTCGAGGCCGTGGCGGACGGGTATCCCGCCCTGAAGATCAAGGTGGGGACCGACTCGGCACAGGACATGATCCGCCTTCGGGAGATCCGCTCGGCGGTGGGGAAGGACATTCTGCTCCGGGTGGACGCCAACCAGGGGTGGACGCCGAAGCAGGCGGTCCGTACCATCCGGTTTTTCGAGGACGAAGGGCTCGATATCGAGCTCGTGGAGCAGCCGGTGAAGGCCCATGACTTCGAGGGGCTGAAATATGTCACTGACAGCGTGGACACACTGATACTTGCCGACGAGTCGGTGTTTTCGCCCAGGGATGCCTTCACCATCCTCTCCATGAGGGCGGCGGACCTGGTCAACATCAAGCTAATGAAGACGGGAGGCATACGGAATGCCCTGGCCGTCTGCGCCATGGCCCGCTCCTGCGGCGTGGAGTGCATGATCGGGGCCATGATGGAGACCAAGATCAGCGTGACGGCAGCGGCCCATCTGGCCTCGGCCCTTCCGGTCATCACCAGGGCGGACCTGGATCCCCCCATCCTCTGCGCCTCCGACCCGGTGGAGGGGGGAGCGGTCTACAGTGGGGCGAAAGTCGCTCCTTCATCGGGGCCCGGGCTGGGGATCACGGACATAAGGGGACTCGTGCTGGAATAAGAATCAGAACGAAGGCGCAGGGAGTTTTTTCCCCTGCGCCTTTTCACATGCCGGTGCCTTCCGCCAGTGCTTTCCCCGTGGGAGTGGCGGCAAGGCCGCCCAGGCCCGTTTCCCTCAGGGTTCCGGGAAGGGCGCGGCCGATCTGCCCCATAGCGTCGATCACTTCGTCGGCGGGGATGAGGGATTTCACCCCTGCGAGGGCAAGATCCGCCCCCAGGGTCCCGAGACTCACCAGCATGGCGTTCCTCTTGACGCAGGGGCATTCCACCAGGCCGCCCACGGGGTCGCACACCAGGCCGAGGATGGACTTGAAGGTGAGGGCAACCGCGGAGGACACGGCGTCGGCGGATCCTCCCCTGACGGTCACCAGGGCGGCGGCGCCCATGGCGGCCGCCGCGCCGCATTCAGCCTGGCAGCCCCCTGAGGCTCCCGCGAGGGTGGCCCGGGCGGCGGTTACTTCACCGACAGCGGCAGCGGCGAACAGGCCGGACAGGAGGATGTGGTCCTCCGTGCCGAACTGTTCCCGGCACGCGAAGAGCATGCCGGGAAGAATGCCGCAGCTCCCCGCCGTGGGTGCCGCCACAATGCGCCCCATGGCGGCGTTGTAGGTGGAAACCGCCATGGCGATCCGGGCCGCCGAAAGGACGTACGGGCCCGAGAAGGCACACTCCTGTCCCGCGTACTGCTCCAGCAGAGTCGCCTCCGCCTGAACGATGAGCCCCCGCCACTCTTTCGACACGGCCTCCCTGACCGAGAACTCCATATCCTTGAGCCGGGAGAGCATTCCTGTCCGGAGGAGACTTTCGGCGACTCCCGTTTCCTCCGACTCCATTGCCAGGGCCTGTTCTGCGAAAGAACGGTCCGAAAGCCGGCACTGCTCCACCATGTCGCCCAGGGATCTCATGAGGGACCTCCTCTCCCGTAGAGGGGAACCACCCGCACGATGGCAGGATGGACCTTTGCCACTTCACCGGGGAGGGCTGGGTCGGGATTCCCTTCCATCTCCATCTCCGCCACGAGGGAGGCCAGCCCTCCCCGGGCCTTTCTGTGGAGGGTCATGGAGGCGATGTTGATCTTCCGGTCTGCAAGAAGGGCTGCCACCGCGGCCACCACTCCGTGGACGTCCCTGTGGAAGGTCACAAGGGTAGGGAGATCCCCGGTCACCTTCAGGGAAAATCCGTCGATCTCCTGGAGTTCCACCGCTCCGCCTCCCACCGAGGCCCCCACGATTTCCATGGTTCTTCCGTCCCTGCCCGAAAAGAGGATGCGGACCGAATTGGGATGGGCGCCGTCCACGTCCTCCCGCTCGAACCGGAAGGGAAAGCCCCGGTCAACGGCCGTTTCAAGGGCCGTCCGGATGCCTTCATCGTCCGGCTCCATTCCGAGAAGCCCCGCCACCAGGGCCTTGTCCGTTCCGTGCCCTTTGGAAGTGAAGGCGAAGCTCCCCCTCAGGAAAAGGACCACTTCCCGGACAGGGTCGTCTCCCCAGCATGATTTCGCCAGCTTTCCCAGCCTGGCGGCACCCGCCGTATGGCTTGATGACGGACCGATCATCACCGGCCCGATGATGTCAAGAAATCCCATGGTTTCCTCCCCAAAAAAAAGAAACGGAGGAAGGGGAACTGCCCCTTCCTCCGGCCTCCGTCAGAACCGGACGTATTTGTCCTTCGGCACACCGCACACCGGGCACTTTTCCGGCGCCTCGTCGGCCACGGTGTGGCCGCACACGGGGCAGATGAGCATTGCTTCGAACTCCATGTCCTTTTTGGCAAGGGCGTGCTCCCTGGCCTGCCTGAAGAATTCGGCGTGCTGTTTCTCGGCCTGGAGGGCGAAGTTGAATGTGCGCATGGCGTCTTTCTCGCCCTGGAATTTGGCCGCCTCGTAGTAGACGGGATACATCTGGTCCACTTCGTGCTCCTCGCCGGCGATGGCCCCGACAAGGTTCTCGGCGGTTTCCTTCATGCCGAACACAGCTCCGGCGGTGAGACATGCGTCGGCCACGTCTCCGTTCAGGACGACGAAATGATTTGTGGCATGCACCTGCTCAGCGTAGGCGACGGCCCGGAACAGCCTGGCGATCTTCGGCAGGCCTTCCTTGTCGGCCTTGTCCGCCCAGCCGAGGTAGCGCATGTGGGCCATGCTTTCGCCGCCGTAGGCCGACCGCAGGAATTCTGCGGTCATGGCATTCTTCACAGACATGAAACCATCCTCCTTCAAACAAAATATATGACTTCCTTTAATGAAAGAATATCACATTCCCGGGCATGGCGAAACGGGAGCGCAAATGGTATTCTATTGATACCGGAATAATTATTGTTCAGAATGGAATACTGAAACAACGGGAGGTGGTCCGCGAATGAGGGCGCCAAAAATCCTGGGTATCGCAATCGGTTTCGGCCTGCTCTTTGCGTGGATGGAATCTCTCTTCCTGCAATATGGCCTTTCGGCCCGCCTCGCCGCCAGAGGATACGCCGGCGAAAGCCCCGTGGTCCTTTTCCTGGCCGTTCACTGCCTTGCCTATCTTGTCATGGGGTTTCTCTCCATGAAATCCTTTTTCGACCGGTACAGGGAAGCCGTGCCTTTTGCCGGCTGCATGTTCATGCTCTCCCTGCCGGCTCTCCTCTTTGTTTCAGCCTTTGCCCCCTCTCCTCCCGCCGCTGCTCTTGCCCTGGCAGGAATGCTTCTGGCAGCCGCAGGAGCCGCCATGCTTTTCGGCCGGTGGGGAGTGCTTCTCAGCACACTCATCCCTGACGACGTAGCGGTGGTGTACGGACTGTCACCCCTTGCGGCCACCTTCTTCATCCGCTTTTTCACCGCCTGGGACGTTTCCTTCCTGCTTTTTGCCGCACCCCTGCTGAGCCTTGCCCTGCTCTGGGGCGCCGGCGGAGTGGGCGCTGAAGAAACGGAGCAGCTCAGCCCCCTGCCGGATTTTCCCATCTGGAGACTGGCGGTGTTTCTCTTTTGCTTCTATGCCGCCAACGGCTTTCTCATCAGCCTCATCCCCATCCTCTTTCCGATGGAGTTTGCCCGGGCCGACCAGGTCACTGACTGGATTAGAGCTCTTTCTTCCCTGGGAGTGGCTTTCATTTTCCGGTTTTATCCAAGGGCCGACCTGAGGAATTTCTACCGGGGGGCCTTCCCGTTCATCGCCGCCGCCCTTTTTTTTCTCACCTTCTCACCCTACAGGACCCCTGCAAGGTTCTTTCTTGAGGGAGGGCTCTCCTTTCTCGACCTTTACGCCTGGCTGCTCCTGATCTATTTTGCCTCCCGCACGGGCCTCAGGCGGGGAGCGGTGATCAACTTCGGTATTTTTATCATCGTCTTTGCAGGCACCGTGGCCCATTACCACCTGCTCTTCCGGGGCGCCGCCCTTCTCCCCGGTCAGTCCGGTCTCGCCTCTTTCGCTCTCCTGGGGATATTCCTGCTGCTTCTCATGCTCTCCCTGTGGGACGGGAGGGAACTGCCCCTCCAGATGGGAAGCGCAGCCCGAAGGGAGAGGGAAGAGGAAGGATTTGCCGGAGGAGATGACGGCGGAGATATGGGAGATGCCGACCCTGAAGTGAAGGAAAAGGAAGAGGAGATGGGCCGGCGCATGAAGCTCATGGAATTCAACCTCACCCGACAGGAGACGGAAATCGCCCTCCTTCTTCTCAAGGGAGCCAAAGACCTGAATATCTGTTCCCTTCTCTACATTTCACAGAATACACTGAAATACCACCTCAGGAATATCTACAGGAAAACAGGCTCAAGCAACAGACGAGAGCTTAAAAACATCCTCGATTGAATGCAAACAGGGTGAGACTCCTCACCCCAATGGTTCACGGCAAAGGTGGGAAATCTCACCCTGAAAAAGGGGTGGGAAAACCCACCCCTTTTTTTCCCCAGGGGTGAGGACGGGCTTTTTCTTTTCAGCTAGGCTCTTTCCGGATAGAAGAACCAGAACCGGGAGGAGATGATGTGCCATGCCCCTTTTCACGCGGAAAAAAGCGGGTGCTCTTCTGTTTCTTTCACTTTTCATTGTAGTCACCCTGGCTGCTTTGAGAGCGGAATGCGCCCCGCAGGCGCCGAAGAACGACGTAACGAGAGCGGAATTTTTCCTGAAGAAGTTCGAGGACCGGGTGAACCGTTTCCGGGGGCAGGCCTTCCGTCTGGGCTACGAGGATAACGAGGCCCTGAAAAGAATCAAGGAACTTAAGGAAAAATACCCCGATGATCCTGCCGTGGAGAGCCTGTTCCAGAGAGGCCGCCTTGCCCTCATGAAAAGCAAGGGAGATTTCATGGAGATCACGCCGGACATGCTGGTCTACCGTGAGAACGAGAAGAAGCTCAAGCAGCTCTTCGGGGACATCGCCGACCGGGAGTGGAAGCAGTTCACCGAGGATATCCTCGCCGGGCCCACCGCCCTGCCGAAGGCCTTTCCCGCTCCCGACCGCACCCAGGTCTCCATAGAGGATATCAGGGAAAGCTATGTCATCCTGGACGAGTTTGAATACCCGGCGAACCAGTTCATCGACCTGGGGAGGGAGTTTGTCTCCGTAGGGAGCGGCGCCAGGGGATATTACTTCGTGGAAATTTCCAACCGGAACTGGCTCGGTCCCTACGAGGCGGTCAAAAGGTACCGCCGCCTCATCAACAGAGACTTCCCGGAAGAGGGGAAGTGGACTCTTCTCGGGCGCATCACCGGCATCGAGATGGTGATCCCCCAGGCCGAAAAGGTCAAGACCGTGGCACCTCAGTGGGGATGGGTCGTCACTCCCGTGGCCCTCTACATTCCCGGGGTGACCTTTGCCTTCTACGACTCGGCGAATGAACTGGGCGGCAGTTTCGCCGGCGAAGAACGGATGGAGGAGATCAAGGACCCCCTCTACACGGTACGGTACGTCCCCCGGGATGTGGAGCCGGAACGGCTTGTGGAGATCTTCGCCGCTTCCGTCAAGGAGAAGAATTTCGAGCTCTTCCTCGACTGTATCGACCCCGACAGGAAGAAGACCCGCACCGCCCAGTCCCTGATCCGCTATCACTGGGATCTCCATCTTGAAAGGTTTGCCACCTTCTATGTCCACATAACGACAGACGAGGCGAAGATTGATGTGATCAGCGGGTTCGATACAGGAACGGGCGTGGAGGATTTCTTCCTCGACGAAGAGCAGAAGGAGAAGATCCGGGAAATTTCCGGAGAAGTGGTGGAGCAGGCCCTCGTGACCACCAGGGCGTGGGACGAGAGGGGCCGCCAGTACGGGTCGCCCAAGCCCCATTACCTTATCCGGAAGAACAAGGGGCGCTGGTATATCAACAACTACGAGCAGCCCTTCTAGAAGGGAACGGCGGAGGACCCCATGAAAGTCAGAAAGATACTGAACTGTCGCGGAACAGTTGTTATTTTGCTGATGGGCGCGTTCCTTCTCGCCGGGGCCGGCGGGACGGCGTCCCAGGAGCAGGAAGCAAGAATGCCCACCTATGAGGAAGTCGCCGTCGAGGTGGAAAAGAGGCTGGCTGACGCGGAGCAGAAAATCCTGGCGGGCGTGGCCGCGGTGGAGGAACTTCTGAAGTCGTCGAAGACCGATGCGTCCCAGATGACGGGGAAGTGGAACGAAATCCGGGAACAGTCCTTTGCATCTCCCGTAATGAAAGAGCTGGCCCAGCTCCGCCCCCTGCTGAAGCTGACCATCGACCGGGGGCTCCATGAGGCGGTGCAGGCGTCACGGGACAGAATGAACAAGGGGAATGCTCCTGTTCCGCCGTCTTCGGGAAAAGCCGGGATCACCCTCCCCATTGCCAGGGATATCCACAGGGACGCCGAGGAGCTCCTCGGGTTCGCCCAGGAGATCCAGTCCGTGGGAGAAGCGGTGGCCTGGACGCTGAAGGTGAACCGGCACATCGAGGCCCTGGAGTTCGATATCGGCAACGCTCCGGCCCGGGTCGGCGCCTACGTGGACGACATGAAGCTCATGAGCGCCTCCCTGGTGGATATCCGCCGGAAGGCGAACCAGGCCCTGGAGAACTATTCGAGAAACCAGGGATCCCTTCCGGAGCTGAGGGGCGAAATGGAGAGGTACCTGACGCAGACCATGACCATGAAGTACAAGACCCAGAACGCCGCCGTCAGCCTCGTGAACACGTCGAAGTATCTCGAGCCGGAGGCCGGGTACGTCATCCCGGCGACGGAACTCAAGCGGATGGAGGTCCTGGCGGAGTACTGGAAGGACGGAAAGAATCTCTACCCTCTGCTCCGGCAGGATATCGCGGACGGCGTCGCCCGGTGGGCGCCTCACCCCAAGGCGAAGTGGGCGAACTACCTGGAGTCGAAAAAGGAGTTCAACAAGGTCTATGCCCCGCTGCTGCAGGGAAATCTCTTCCAGGGGATCCCCCTCTTCGAGGGAAAGAAATATACGGAACTCTCCGGCGTGGTCCTTGACACGGAGATGACCCTCCGTACGGTAATCGCAGCCATCGCGGGCCAGGAAAAGAATGTGGAAATCAGGCGGAGCGCTCTGACACAGGATAACGTCCTCACCAGGAAGGAACAGGAGGAGATCCGGAAGCTGGAGGCCATGTACGGGCCGGAACGGGAGAAATCTCTGAAGAACGCCGTCTACAAGGCTGCCGGGGGTTATGCAAAGGTCGTTGAACTGGAGCGGTTTCTGGAGAACTCGGATATAAAGGACGGCGCCTATGCCAAAGTCAAGGAGGAGCTGGACGCTCTTCTGAAACGGAGGCACCCGGAGCAGCAGGCGGCCGATTCGGCCATGCAGACCTTCTACAGGCAGCTCCCGGAAGCCCAGAAGCGGGTGGATACCATCATAGCGGACCACGGAAAACGGAAGAGGGATCTCGGGCTTCAGCCGCTGCTGAAAGAAGCGAAGCTGGCGAAGGAAAAACAGTTCGACACCCTCAAGCCCAGAAGCCAGTGGTGAGAGCCGGGGGAAGGAGGCTGGAGCCATGTTCGGATGGATCAGGGAGATGAGATTTCTCTTTTTTGCGGCTGCCGCGGCCCTTGCGCCCGGCTGATCCGGGAGGAGAAACACCCGGAGCAGCTTGCCGTGAAGAAGAAGCTGCGGGATTTCGAAGAACTGGAGCGGAGAGTGGCCGAGGAGATACGCGGAATCCATGAAGAGCACGAAAAAAGGCGGAAAAGCCTCGGCATGGCTCCGGGGCTGAGCAGATAGGACAGGTGTTCCGTTTTCAAGAAGGAGGGGGATCATGAGCATATTCGCGCGGGTTTCGGATATCTTCAAGGCGAACGTCAACGAAATGCTGGACAGGATGGAAGATCCTGAAAAGATGGTCAAGCAGATGATCATCGAAATGGAAGAGGCCCTCGTCAAGGCCACTTCCGGGCTGGCAAAGGCGATGGCCAA